>JAGNTT010000103.1 GCA_017987425.1 Candidatus Omnitrophota bacterium | reverse complement strand
AACTTAACGGGATCCCTTTGAGTAAAACAGCTTTTACGGACTCGGTCTTCCGGAAACTGCGTCATATGGCGAATCTTGAACAATCGATCGCGGTATTATTGACGGCGGAAATTATTGCCCAAGTGTATTACCCGGCTCTATTAAAGGCGACGCAATCGAAAGTTTTAAAGACCCTATGCGAACAGATTATTTCCGACGAGGACCAGCATGTGCGGTTCCAGGCGCAGCGGCTGATCATCCTGCGCAAGAACTGTCCTTTTCCGCGGGTTGTGTTGGCGCACTTTCTGCATCGCCTTTTATTCTGGGCGACCTGCCTGGCGGTGTGGCCGGGACATGCCAAGGTATTTAAGGCCGCCGGATTATCTTTTTATGGATTCCTGCAGTCTGCCGGCCAGAGACTGGAACATGTCATGGGCTTGATGAGTTATGAAAATATTTACGGCTTCCGTTATTACATCAAGGCAAAGGAATTGCAGGTGACTCAATGAAGGCGGAGAGTTGCAAAGATTTTTTGATTACTGCGCCTGGCTGGCAGGGCTCAGCAGATATTTCATTTTAAGAGTAGGCGGGTTTGCTTTGGCGGCGATCTCTTCGAAGGAAATGATCTGGGGCCGCGTGAATGAGTAAGTCATTTTTTCCTGAAGGTTCTCGATCATCACATCCGAATAATCGGCATATTCGTAATAACGGAACGTTTCCGCGATAATGGTGGCGATCTCGGTGATCTTATCCTTGCTCGGCGGGAAATCACTGCGCGTGAATTTGAAATTGACGCGGTTCTTAACCTGTTCGATGAAAAACCATGACCAGGTGATGGGTTTGATCTCGAGGCTTTTCCCTTCCATGTCGTTAATCAATCCGGCATCCCCGTAAAGCTCGCTGATCTCGCGCATATTGTACTCATCCGATGTCAGCACTTCCGAGCGGTACTTCTTATAGTCTTCCAGGTTCAGAACGGATTTATAGGCGATCCCTTTTTTAATGTTCGCGACAACGATCACCATGAATTCCGGGGCCGAACCCTTGGGGATATACGTCTCGAGCATTTTCTGGCGCGTTTCATTTCTCTGTTTGTCGGCAAACTCTCTGTCGCCGGGGAGTTCGTTGATGTCGAAGTAGGCTTCCGAGATAGCCCCATAAATGGTGAGCCTGTTCTTAATGAAGGTCTCCGAGGCGTCCGATTTATAACCCGGGTCCTTGGAGGTTTTAATGCCTTCGGTCATGTCGAGGAGGAACTTGTACTGTTTGTCTTTGTATTCGCCCTCGAAGGTGCCGATATTAAATTGCTTTTTGCTCTTGAGCTCGTCGTTCTTCATCGTGCCGTGATAATCGATCAGGTCTTCTTCCATCGGCAGATAAATCCAGACGGTCTTGTCCACGTTGAACAATTTGACCTGCAGTTTGTTTTCCTCATTGCATATTTTTAAAAACTTCTGCTCGGCTTGGCCCTGCGTATAACGCAATGGCTCCTTTTTCTCGCATCCGGCGGAAGAAAGGGCAAAGACGATCATGATGGACAGGATGACGCGGTTCATAATTATGCGGGTAAGATATCCGGTCTGTATTTGGGTTTCACATTGAATTTCTTGAAGATCGCTTCAATCTCGTCGTATTCCAGTTCGTTCTTGTTGACCAGTTCCTGGGCGAAATATTCGAATAGATCGCGGTGCTGGTTCAAGATGTCGAAGCACTCCTTGAGGCATGCCTGCAGGATGGCCTGCACGTCCTCATCGAGCGTCTGACGTGTTCTCTCCGAAATGTAGCTGTGCGAGTCGTAGCTGGCCGTGAGCGCGTGGAAATCTCCGACGAGACCGGATTTCCCCATGCCGTAGCGCCAGACCATGTCGTGCGCCAATTTCAAAGCCGAATAAAAATCGCTGCCCGGACCGCCGCCCACGCCGCTTGAGGTGGATCCGAATTTGATTGTCTCGGCCGCGTAACTGGCGACGCATGTCTTGATTTGGGCCATGTACCATTCACGGTTGCGTCCGTAGCGTTCTTCGCGGGCGCGAGGCGCGGCAAAACCGAGAGCCCCGGCGCGCGGAATGATGGTGGCTTTGATGATATCGTCAGTCGGATGCAGGATATAACCGATGATCGCATGGCCCGCTTCGTGATAAGCGGTCCAGGTGCGGTCTTCCAGGTTCATGATGATGTTGGATTTACTGCCGTAACTCACCCGGTCGTAGGCTTCCGAGAGGTCTTTAAATGTGATGACATCTCTTTTATCGCGCAAAGCGATGAGCCCGGCTTCACGGACCATTTGGTCGATATCGGCGGGGGAGAACCAGAGTGTTTTTCTGGCCAGCATTTCCTTGTTGCAGCTATCATCCGTCTGGACTCTTTGCAAATAAAATCCGAAGAGCTGTACGCGTTCCTTCAGGTTCGGCAGACCGATGCGGATGGTGCGCTCAAAACGTCCGGCGCGGGTGATGGCTGAGTCCAGTTCATCTTCACTGACGTTGGTCGCGGCCAAAACCACTATGTTGTTTTCCTGGCGGCGCAGGCCGTCCATTTCGGTCAGGAACTGATTGATGGTGGCGTTGTGGTCGGTGGCGCCTCCGCCTCCGCGTTCGGCAAAGCGCGGACGGGCAAATGCGTCGATCTCATCGATGAAGATGATGCATCCGTTCTCGGCGCGGGCAAGGGCGCGGGCATCGTTAAAAACTTCTTTCATTTTTTTGGCACCCACACCGATGAAAACACCAACGAACTCACTGCCGGCAACAGATATAAAGGGAAAGCCCGCTTCCGTGGCCATGGCTTTCGCCAGATAAGTTTTTCCGCAGCCCGGAGGGCCGATCATAAGTGTACCCTTGACGATTTTGCCGCCGATGGCTTCAAGCCGTTTACGGTCGCGCAGAAGCTCGACGATTTCCGCCGCGTCTTTCTTGGCGGATTCCATGCCGATGACATCCTCCCATTTGACGTTGACTTTGGAAGACAGGATTTTGTTGCCGCCCATGCGTTCGATCATGTCGGTGACATGGTCTTTGGCTTTGGTGAGGTCGGCTTCCGTGATTTCGGTGCGTTTTTCGCGCATGGCATAAATGCCCGCTTCACGGATCATGTTTTCAATGTCGGAAGCGGAAAACCACATCGCTTTCTCGGCGATATAATCCACATTGATGGTGGGCTGATATTCCACTTTGTTGAGATAAAATTTGATGAGCTCTTTGCGCTCGGGGGTCGAAGGTTTCTCCACGCGGATCTTGCGGTCGAAACGGCCGGAACGCATAACGCCGGAGTCCAAGTCTTCTTCTTTGACGTTGGTGGCCGCCATGACGATGATGTTGTTTTCTTTTTTACGCAGGCCGTCGAGCTCGGTCAGGAATTGATTGATGGTGGCATTATTGCTCATGGTGCCGCCGTAGCCGTGATCTTCGCCGCGCGGACGGGCGAAGGAGTCGATCTCATCGATGAAGATGATGCAGCCGCCTTCGATATCGGCAAGCTTGCGGGCTGTTTTAAAAAGACTTTTCATTTTAGCGGCGCCCAAACCGACGATCATTCCCACGAATTCGCTGCCGACGGCGGACAGGAAGGGAAGGCCGGCTTCGGTCGCGATGGCTTTGGCCAGATATGTTTTACCGCAGCCCGGAGGCCCCAGGAAAAGCGTACCTTTGACAATGTTTCCGCCGATGTGTTTAAGGCGTGTCTGGTCGCGCAGAAGTTCCACGATTTCCCAGGCATCCCGCTTGGCGGTTTCCATGCCGATGACTTCACTCCACTTCACATTGACTTTGGCGCGGGTGGCCGGATCGCCGCCTAAGGTCTTGGCCATGCCGCCGCCCATGAAGATGAAATAATACGAAAGGATGTTGAGGGGAAAGAAGATAAACGCCTGCATGATACCGACAATGAGAAAGAATCCCATCTGGGCCATGAGCTGTTTGCGGCTGAAAGACTCCAAATTGGAGTAGTTCGCGATCCCCATATAGAGGAAGGAGAGGATGACGCTCGCGATCACTGTGCAGATGAAGATAAGGAGGATTTGCTTCCAGTTGAACATCAAATATCTGACGAATTTATTAGTCTTTGCCATACCTAGACAGGGTGCTCCTGAGGGGTTATTGGGGATAAATTTAGTACCAGTATAACACAAAAAAATTCCCCGTCTATATTGTTGCCTTTTTTAGCCCGTCTCGAGGTGCTGTTTTGCCGTTTATGAGGCTGGGGCTCTGGGTTTCTGGGGAACCCGGCGAAATTGACGTTTGAACAGGGAATAAGTATTTGACTTTGATTTTTAACTGTGATAATTTGTGAGCCATTATTGAAGTAATTGCACGGATTTTAAACCGATGACACAGATATCCGTGCGATTCGTCCCCATTCGTGTCATCCCAATCAAGGAACTCAAACATGTCCAAAATCAAGTCCGTCAAAGCGCGCGAGATCATTGATTCCCGCGGAAACCCCACCGTCGAAGTTGATGTCGTTCTGTCCTCAGGCGTTTTAGGCCGCGCCGCTGTCCCGTCGGGGGCATCCACCGGCGAACATGAAGCCATCGAACTCCGCGACGGCGACAAAAGCCGCTACAAGGGCAAGGGCGTTCTCAAGGCCGTCAACAATGTGAACACGGTCATCGCCAAGGCGCTCAAGGGAAAAGACGCGGACTTTAAAGCCATCGATAAAATCACCATCGGTCTAGACGGCACGGAAAATAAAGGCAATCTCGGCGCTAATGCTCTCTTGGGCGTGTCCATGGCCGTTGCCAAAGCCGCCGCGATCGAAAAGAAACAGCCGCTTTACCGTTACATCGGCGGAACAAAAGCCAACATCCTGCCGGTTCCCCTCATGAATATCATCAACGGCGGTATGCACGCCGACAACAATCTGGACGTTCAGGAATTTATGATCATGCCCATCGGCGCGCCGACATTCACCAAGGCGATGCAGATGGCATGCGAGATTTTCCATACGCTCAAGAGCATTCTGCATGACCGCCACCTGGCGACTTCCGTCGGTGACGAAGGCGGTTTTGCCCCGAACCTGAAAAGTAACGAAGAAGGTCTGGATGTCATCATTCAGGCCATCGAAAAGGCCGGATACAAGCCGGGCAAAGATATATTCATCGCGCTTGACGCGGCCGCGTCTTCCTTTTATAAGGACGGCAAATACAGCTACAACGGCAAATCGATCTCATCCGCCGAATTGATCGAAGCCTACGCCCGCATGGTCGCCAAATATCCCGTCGTGTCCATCGAAGACGGTCTTTACGAAGATGATTGGGACGGCTGGAAAGTGTTGACCGACCGCTTGGGCAAAAAGACCCAGCTCGTCGGCGATGATCTTTTCGTCACCAACGTCAAGCGTCTGACCATGGGCATCGAACGCAAGATCGCCAATTCTATTCTCATCAAAGTCAATCAGATCGGCTCCTTGTCGGAAACTCTGGCCGCAATCAATCTGGCCAAGAAGAACAAGTACACCTCGATCATGTCCCATCGCTCCGGCGAGACGGAAGACACCACCATCGCGCACCTCGCGGTCGCCACAGGCGTCGGCCAGATCAAAACCGGTTCGCTGTCCCGTACCGACCGTTTGGCCAAGTACAACGAACTTCTGCGCATCGAAGAAGAGTTGGGCAAGAAGGCCGTGTACGCCGGTAATCATTGGGGAAAGATTTACTAAAGAGCACAAGAACACATGACACAGGAGCACAGGAAGAACACAAGGCCCTTGTGATCTTTTGTGCTCTTGTGACGTGTTCTCATGTGTTCCCTAGGTGCAAAATATGTTAAGAAACCCTCTCTGGCTTTTTGCCTTCGCGATGCTTATCCTGGCGTTCTTTCTGCCGTCGTACACGCAGATGCAGGATTTGAAGGCGAGGAACGATGATTACGCCCAGCAAATCGCTGACCTGACCAAGAAGAACAAAGACTTAAAAGAAGAAAAGCGGTTGTTGATCAACGACCCGGATTATTTTGAAAAGGTTGCGCGCGAGAGAATGGGCTTGGTCAAAGAAAACGAAGTGATTTACAAATTTGTGCCGCAGGAACATATGGATGCGGTGAAGGCTGCAGCCGCAGCAGCGGCTGAAAAACAGATGAATGCCGTGAAGCTGTTGAATGAAGTGAAAGATTAAGAAGAGATTTGTAGAAATTAGTAGAGATTCATAGAAATTGATAGTTCTTTAATAAGCAACCCACCCCCAAGTTGCAGAAATGAGGGGTAGATGGGTGATCAGAGATATATTCCGTTGGAAGATTTAGAAGTTTATCAATTGGCCGTTGAGCTTTCCCGAAACGCGTGGGAAATTTATTATGGTTTGGATTGGCAAAACCGCAAAATTATGGGTGACCAGTTTATAAAGTCTGCGGATTCGGTTGGTGCGAACATCGCCGAAGGTTATTCAAGATATTATTACCTCGATAAAATTAAATTTTATTACAATAGCCGCGGGTCATTGAACGAATGCTGTTGTCACTGGTTGAGACTTCTGGAAGAGCGCAGGCTCGTGGATAAGTCAAGGATTGATCCTATTAAAATTATTTATAATAAGCTTTCTTTGAAGCTTAATAATTTTATTACGACGACATATCGTTCCAAACAACAACATAAATAAATCTCTATCAATTTCTATAAGTTTCTGTTAATCTCTATAAAGTTTGTTAGTCAGATTTCGCGGGGTGGAGCAGTCCGGTAGCTCGTCAGGCTCATAACCTGAAGGTCCTAGGTTCAAATCCTAGCCCCGCAACCAATCTTC
>JAGNTT010000102.1:2687-6773 GCA_017987425.1 Candidatus Omnitrophota bacterium | reverse complement strand
AAAGCGTCTTTGGTCATTGGCCATCCTTTGGGAAGGATCGTCAATACTTCGGCGAAGGCCGGCGCCTGAACACCCGGAGGAATATTCATGGGCATGGCGCTCATGCCGGAGGTAACCACCACCTCAAAACCGCGGAACAGAGTCGAACCGACATGAATCAGATCAATCGTCAGATCGTCGGAAATGATTTCCTGAAAATGGACCGTTATCTTTCCTATGGACGATTCAATATGTCGAAGAACTGGATTCGAGTTCATCAAAATCTCTTGGACAAATTACATTCCAGGAAACCAAAACACGGATTTGCCGGAAGCGTCGGTGCCGGAATAAATGGAACCGCCTTCTCCGTCGCTGCCCAACGTTCCGCGCGCCCCTGTTCCGCCGTAGCCGTGGGTCACCGAACCTCCGCCCTGGCGGCTTTGCGCCTGCGCGATGGCCATGGCCAGATTGGTGATTGCCATGCCGCCTTCGGGCCCCAGATTGCCCTGGGCATCCAGCCAATAACGTCCCGCGGGAGCTGAACCGAACAGCTGTTCGAGACCCTTCTTATCCAAAGGATGCACTTCACGCCCATTGATGAAAACGCCTGTGCCGCCTCCCGAGATATCCGCAGGCATCGGGCCCGGAAGATCAAGCCCGGCCATAACGAAGCCCGCCGTCGGACCGCCTTCAACACCCCATGCCCCGCATGTTTGATCATACCAATAACGCCCATTCTGGATTTTCCCCCCGGCCAGAGACTCCAGCGACTGCAGCTGCTGGGCGGTCAATGGCACCCGGTTAAAATACACCTTGGTTTCCGACGGTGTTTTCGAACCGGCTGCGTACGCCTTGGAACACGATGCCAAAAGGACAACAGCCAACAAACAATGTTTCCACATATTTTTCCTTTCGCTATGAGCCGCTTTCCGGCTCGACCCGAATTTCTCCAAACAGATTGTTCAAAGTTACCGTTCGGTAATCAAATATTCCGTTCAGATGCGGCCGTATCACGCGGTCATTGGTCCATGGAAAAACACTGTCGAACGGAGGCTTATACGTGATTTTGTCCTCCATAAGAACCCCGCCCGCAACTTCATTTAAAGTATGAATGTGTTTCCAATAACTGTAGGGACCTTTCAGCTGAACATCGGTGAACATATACGGTTCCTGGATGTTATTGATGACTGAAACCCATTTGACCGGTATACCGAGCAGAGGTTTCACGCGGTACTCAATGACCAAACCCTCATAGACGTGCTCCGGAACTTCGGAGACGATGCGAAAATCCAAAGAAGGCGGCGTGATGCGCGCGAGATTGCGAGGATTGGAAATAAACGCCCACGCCTGGTCGATGGGTACGGCCAAATATTGTTTGCGTTCAAAAGTCCGCATGGCACGATTGTCCCACATCTTGCCTGCCGTGAGACAAATTAGTTTTAATTTTTCCCATCCTTGGGGCCAATGCCCAATTCCAGCAATCGGCCGATAAGATTAAGGTCAAACTTCTCAACACCGACGACATTGAGATGATCATCATCTTTAAAATCAGTGTCCGCAAGATCCATTTGATACTCCGGCATGTTGTAATCCATATAAGTAATGCCGTGCTTTTGTGCGATCGCCATAAAGAACTCATGCGCCTCAGAATAATTTTTAACCATCGCTAGGGATGTGGGCGGCAAAGGTGCCGTCACAAATACCAATTTGATCCCTCTGGCTTTGCACAATTCGATGACCTTCTCCAGATACTGCACGTTACGAAGCGGAATTTTCCCGGCATCAAAAGAAACACCTTTGAACTGGTTTGTCTTCTGCAATCCTTCGGTTGTTGCGACGTTCCGGTTCGCCAAATAACCGCGGCCACCGTAATAGTCCCCGGTCGCCCAGGAAATATCTTTTCCGCGCAGATGGCGAATGGTATTCTCAAAATTATTCTTATAGTGAAAAGATTTCAAGAAAACGCGTCCGCTATCTTCCACTGGAAACGCATGCATAAAAAATTCGAGTTTGTTAGCGCTCCAATGCATGTTTTCAAAATTGTAGTTGGCGTTTTCGAACTCTTTCCCTCCCTCCAGAGACACCCAGTAAAGTTCCATAATGACATAGCCGGGCGTCTGATTTCTCAGAATTTCCTGCAGCACATAATAACTGGTCAACGGCGTCTGTACCGAACTCCCCATGTTCATGGTGTTCAGTTTGATGTGCTCATTGAATATTTTGGGGTCAAAATTGCGGTAACAATGCGATGATCCCAACAAGATCAAATCGAGAGAATTCGCGGGCTGCTCATAAAATTCTTTCCATCGCCAGTAAGGATCGTATTTCATGTCTCTGATCAGGATCTTCTTGGGCGTCTCAAGGAAACCACCGATCACGCGATCGAGCACAAAAAACAGCAGAATGAATATCACTATCGAAAAAATTTTATTTTTCATACTCAAAACTGAAAATAAATAAACTGCTTTGGATTACCCTGTCCAAAAATAATTATGGCGAACATAAATGCATAATAGATGGGCCAGCGCTGCCAGACCGGCATCCCGCGCAGCATGTGGCGGATGTTCGCATGACGCTGGATCATATGCATCGCTTCCATGACGCCGATCATCACAAGCGCGATCCCAAACTGAAATTTGTTAATCCCCCACGACTCAATTTTTGAGATGTCCTTAAGAAATGAAAAATCGAGCGTTGCCGCCTGGACAAACAGATGCCCTATGCCGCCGGTAATCATGCACGCGTCCTTCACGGTATCGGCCCGGAAAAAAATCCATGTGAAACAAATAAGCGTAAAGGTGATGATCACGCTCACGGCGCGGTGCAGGCGCGGACGCGATGCGAGCCCGGTCATCTTCACCCACTTCTGGCGGATGTCCCTCGTCAGAATAGACCCGACGAGCAAAGCGCCGTTTAACGCGCCCCAGATCACATACGTCCAGCTGGCGCCGTGCCACAGACCGCTGATCACAAACGTGATCATCAAATTCAAACACATCCGCGGAACCGCCACCCGGCTTCCGCCGAGCGGTATGTACAGGTAATCTTTAAACCACGTTGACAAAGAGATGTGCCATCTCTTCCAAAATTCCGCCACCGACCTGGCGAAATAAGGTCGGTTAAAATTATCCATCAGTCTGAAGCCCAGCACCTGCGCGGCACCGATGGCGATGTCCGAATATCCGGAAAAATCGCAGTAAATCTGAAACGCAAAAAAGACAGTCGCGACGATGTAAGCGACGCCGGTAAATTCGGACGGACTGCCGTAAACGGTATCCACCACCACAGCCAGACGGTCGGCAATGACCGTTTTCTTAAACATACCCCAGAGCATGAGCTTCAGACCGTCGGTGACGCGGGCGTAATCACAGCTGTGCTTTTCATAAAACTGATGAAGCAGATTTTGCGGCCGCTCGATTGGACCAGCCACCAGCTGCGGAAAAAACATGACATACAGCGAATAAATTCCGAAATGCCGCTCGGCTTTCTGCCGGCCGCGGTAGACCTCGATCACATAACTCAGGCTCTGGAACGTGTGAAACGAAAGCCCGATGGGAAGCAGGATAGAAAGATTCTCGACAGGATAATTCCAATGCAGAAATTCCGCCAGTTTGCTCATGTTGGCATTAAAGAAATTGAAATATTTGAAGATGAACAGAACAAGGCAGGTCGAGATGATGCTGATGATCAGGAAAGTTTTTCGCTTGGGGCCCTGGGACTTCTCGATTAAGATCCCCGCCCAGTAATCAATAAGGATGGTGGCCAGAAGAATCAGAATATACGCCGGGACAAAAGCCATGTAGAAATAACAGCTGGCCGCCAGAAGCATGCACCATCGCCATCCGTGCGGAAGCCAGAAATAAATTCCGACGACCGCGGCGAAAAAAAGATAAAATTCAAACGAATTAAAAACCATAAAGAGGGTGTTAGCTAGGCACTCCCACGTGCAGAGGTTACAAAAGTACGCAAAGGAAACAAAGGTTAAAGATGCAACAAAGGGTTAGAGGTACGCAAAAAACTCAAAGGTCACAGAGGATTCAAAGGCTGCAAAGGTTTCAAAGTTGACAGAAGGCAATACAGAAACCTACCATCAACCTGCAACCTTTG
>JAGNTT010000102.1:0-2587 GCA_017987425.1 Candidatus Omnitrophota bacterium | reverse complement strand
TGCAACCTTTGGGACTTATCTGTTAAAATTTTAGATTGCTCGAATCATCTCTGAGCTTCTGAAGAACACCCTGCTGTCTTAACTGAAGGGCCTTCATATCATCCTGCAACTGGATTTTCTTTAAAAAAACATCTTTATAGGCCACATTAGTATTCTCGACGTCTTCCTTGATCATATCCAGCGCCTGCTGCTGCACATCGGTTTCTAAAACCTGAACCTCAATGCAGTCATTGACGAGCTTGGCCGCCTTTTTCTTGGGATTTGTATTCTTGCGGTGCACTTCATAAAAATGTCTTTCCCATGAGTCGTTCGGTTTGGCCGAAAGTTTAAAAGGGACAACCCATCCGCCTTTAACCACCAGGCTTTCCCTGATATTTTCTTTATCCACCGCGATGATCGAAATAATTTGTTCTTCCATCTTGAGCCTCCCATGCCCTATCGTCGTTATTAAAGCACATTTATTCTACAGCTATCCTGTGGTAATACAAGGGAGAACATTGACGGGTTGCGAGGGTTGCAGAGGGTTCAGATGTTTCAGAGGGACGCAAAGGTCTCAAAAGTACACAAAGGGTACATAGGTAACAAAGACTGTTAACGTACTCAAGGTACCGAATCGCACCTAACATCAACTTGCGTACATCTGCCCCTTTTGTGTACCTTTGCAACCTTTGACCAAGCGTTCAATACGCAAATCACGCCAATGCCCAGACGCTCTTCGGCGTCTCTTTGGCTTTTTTCAGTACACCTTTTTCCCGCAATTGAGTGGCAGCCCAGAGAATATCCTCCTGCCACGTGTAATGAAAATTACCGCTCTCAATGATCTCATGAGAGTGCTGGTCCCAGATGTAATCTTTGACCTGAGAAATTCTGGCCGACCCGCCGAGCGGCCCCAAGGCTTCAACGATCCAGCCGCAGAGGTCTTTTCGAGTTTTCAAAGAATGAATCTCCATTATAAAGGTACACAAAGGTGGCAAAGGTACTCAAAAGTACGCACCTGAGATCAATCTGCGCACCTCTGCCACCTTTGTGACCTTTGACACCCTGATTAAATTCGACGCCAATTATTTTCTTTTAGGGCTTTTCTTAACAGTTGCTTTTTTCTTAACTGCCGTCTTCTTCGCAACTGCCTTCTTCTTCGACGCTACGGGAGCGGCAACAGGAGCCGGCTCTTTAGACTGGATGCTCGGCGCTGTATTCGGGTTCACAGGCATAGTCGTCTTCGGTCCCTGCCCTGTTCTTCGTTTGGCAAAACATTCCTGGCAATACACCGGGCGGTCGCCGCTGGGCTTGAACGGAATCTCCGTATCCTTACCGCAGTCGAAACAGACCACCGCGTACATCTGGCGCGCCGGACGGTCCGCGGGTCTGATTCCCTGATGCACCGTCGGAGCATGCGTCGGCACATGCTGCGCCTTCTTCTCCACCGCCGCCTTCGCTTCGGCAAGTTCGGTGAGCGATTTCGTCATAAACGCATCCAGCTTGCGGTCCAACACCGCCAGCTGCGCCTGAATCTGCGCCATGAGGGCGGGAACGTCGTTAATGCCTACTGTTTTCTTCTTCATAGGAGTCCTTCGTTATCAGATTGAACACTCATTTGAGGGTCACAGAGGTTGCAAATGTACACAAAGGCACGCATCTGACATCAAACCGAAGCGGTGATCGAAGCGAACCGCGGAGTCCCCGAAGGGGATGCGTACCTTTGCCACCTCTGTGACTTTTGTGTCCTTTGCAACCTTTGTTACTTCTGAATCCTTTGTCACTTTACTATCTTCCTACTTTTCCCACTTCTGCGGCACTTTGCGCATCTTTTTCATATTGTAACCCTGATCCGCGATTTCCTTCATCAAACGGTCGTAATCAGCTTCGGAAATCTCCGGCGTGCGTGCCATAAGCCACACAAAATCGCGCTTGTTCCGGCCGATCACAGTCAGAGAGTAATCTTCGCTTAAATGGGTAATGAGATACTCAGCCTTCAAAGGCCAGATAAACTGCATCGCCCACGTGGAATTGTTGACCTTGTCCTTCACGAACCCGCGGGGGTTATGCCGTTTGACGGGCCCGTCAAAACCGCCCTGGTTGAACGTGAGGACCGTATTGATGGAACCGTCGGGAAGAATATTGTATTCCTCGGTCTCATTGTAGGCTTTCGCTTCGATAAAAACCGGGATGGTCGCGATCACATACCACTTGCCCATGAATTTCTCCAGCTCCATATTCTTGACCGTGTCAAGCCTGGGGCGCGCGGCGGTACAGCCGACCAGAAACAACGCAAGGATTGCGACGGACAATGTGTTTAGAACGAGCCGATACGCCATAGTTTTATCCATTTCCTGAGGTTGTGTAGACCTCATTGTACGAATTAGAGGAAATTCAGACAAGAAAATGTTTAGCCGCGGTTAAAACCTTAAATCCGATCCGTACCGGTTTATTCCGTGCCTTCTCCGTCAAGTTTGGAAAGCCGCCGGCGAAACTCTTCATCCGATATTTTGCCGTTGAGCTTAAGCCAGTCCAGCGCCAGCTTGGAAGCAATCATATTCTGAACTCGCACAGTTGTCCAATAATTGATGTGCGAGATCCCCAAAAGTCC
>JAGNTT010000101.1 GCA_017987425.1 Candidatus Omnitrophota bacterium | reverse complement strand
TTCTTCCTGGGCAAGGACTTTAAACAAGCCGTCGAGCGATTTCCCGACGACATACTCTTCCACCGAAGGCGCCGGGAATTTCTGGGCGAAAGGCATCTGCTGGTACCGGCTGATGATCTGCTGATATTTGCCGGTGACATCGTATTCGGCCAGCGCCTTGGTGATGACCGGGGCAAATTGTTTCTGCAGCTTGCCGTAAGTCTTGGATTTGAGAAAATCGGTCGCCGCGGTCGGGCCGCCTTTGAACAGCGACTGCGCGTCCTTGATGTTGAGGCCCACGATCGCATCGAGAAATATCTCCTGGGCTCCGGGAGCGGCTTTTTCCGCGGCGCGGTTCATGGAGAGAACGAATTCATCGATCTGTTTGGAAAATCCCATGGTGCGCAGCGGCTTTTCGATCATCTGCAGTTTGGGCGGCATGTTGATCTTGATGAGATCATTGCTGAAAAAACCGTCCGTCTTGCTGGTGGCCTTGACCGCGTTGTCGATGCCGACCTTTAAAGCCTCCTTCAATCCCTCGCCTAGTTTCGTGTCGCCCAGACTGACGCTCTTGGCCGCTTCCATACGGCTGTTAGCCGCTTCTCCGATTTTTTTAAACCATGCGTTTTCGGCGAAGGCGGGCGTGGACGCATATGAAACAAAAATAAATACAAGCATCATCACAATCTGCTGAACCATGAACACCTCTTAATAAAAGTTATTTAGATTCAGTATTAGTGGCCAGTTTCAGTGACCAGCGGGAGGACTTCAAGCCCCCCCTACATGACTGATCTGACCATTGATACTGGTCACTGGACACTTATATTCCCACGCCGTCGTAACCGACATAATGCTTTCTTTGCACATCCGCATCTTCCCACGGCGCCGGCTGAAAATACTCGCCGCCCCAGCGGTATTCAAATGCGACATCAGCGTCAAGCTTTTCCAGATACACCTTACCGGACGCCCGGACGTCAAAAATACCGTCGCCCTCCTTCGAATACACCTGATGAATGATGACAGGCGTTCCCTCTTCAATGGGATACAGCTCGTAACATTCATCCGTTTCTCCGGGGTCTGCGGCGTCGGTCAGCTGATAGAGTGTACCCGGCTCAACGGATAAGTCACCGTACCACATGGTCACATTGCTTTTTTTACGGTCGCAAAGCGCCGCCGGACGCTTCATCGTGAGCACGGCACCGATATACTGCTTGTACGGTTTTAATTTTGTCTGACTGGCCGTCGTACATCCGCCGGTCGCAAAAACAACACAAAGAACACACAGAATGGAAATTTGAAATTTCATCACCAGGTCTCTTTCCAGATTTTCTTGCGTTCTGGGGTGAAAGCCCACCAGGGTTTGGCCTTGCCGCCGTTCATAAAATCAACAGCCGCCAGGAATGTGTCGGCGACACAGGGATCGTGACGCGCGCCCGTCTTGCGGTTAAGCGTGTGATAAAGCTCCATGCCGTCCTTACCCTTGAGGTCCAGAGGATTCACGATACCGATCTGCCTCAAATCTTCGGCAAGTGCAGTTCCGATGTTGGGAATGTCCTCAAGTCGGACGGCGTCTTTGGCGAGACGGGCTTTCATGGGAGCGCTGCCTTTATGATCGTTGATCGGGAATCGTTGTTCGTTGATCGTCACGAACAACGATCAACGAACGACGAACAACCAATTAAACATTCTGCTCGGCAATTTTGCCGATGACCGGCAATTTGTACATCTCACCGTTGTAGGCCTTGATCATGAGAATGATCCACATAATGAGGCTTAAAATATTAAGCAGCGGGACCAGAATGATCAAAACGATCGTAAAGACGAGAGCCATCTGTAAAACAAGTATCCCGCCGAAAAGAATGATTGACTGCATGGCATGGAAACGGACGAACTTGTTGTCTTTTTCCAGAACCAAAAACACGATACCGGTGATGAACCCCGCCAGATAGCAGAGTAAAGCGGACACATTCGGCTGAAGGCCGGTTGATGATTTCCCTAAATCTTGGCTCATACTATCTCTCCTTTTTATGAAGGTTTGGTTAAACCTCTATTTATTGCATAGGATTTACTTCATTACACTTTTTCATGAGCTCATTGTGGAATTTCGCGTGCTGCTGATTGATTTGCTGACGGTCTTTATTACTGACGAAATCCTGCCAGCGGTAAGGATTGTCCGGATCCGGCGGATCGGGCTGGTCGGCCCCGGCGGCCTCGGCCGCGCGCCAGGCGTCGATATCTTCCTGCCACATCTTGCGTTTCTCAGCGGAGAGACCCTTGGCTTCGCTCAAACGTTTCTCCAGCATTTCGGCTGTGACCTTGGCCATATGGCCTTTGAGGGGATCGAAACATTTCACCGCAGTCTTCATGTACTGCAGATCGCCGGCCCCCAATGATGACGAAAGCGAATCGTTGGAACGATTGGCTTTATTCCTTTGATAGATGGCTTCATTCTCGGCGTCTTTCTTCGCCTGTTTCTTCTTGGCAGCCAGCACCTCGCTCGTCGTGCCGCTCAACTTCTGCTTCGGACGCTGCGGACCTTGCTTCTGGCACTCTTCGCCTATCTCCTGCGTACGTTTCAGCGTTTCATTGGAAACGGCCATCTGATCGTTGGGATCCGTCAGACGCATCATCGCGCGCATCGGATTGGCAGGATCGAGCGCTGGCGGCATCTGACCTTCAGCCTTCTCAGCGAACTCGCGCAGGGATGCAATGTCCGCCTCCCAGTCGGCGCGCTCCTTGCCGGAGATATTCTTTTCATTCATGCGCTTTTCCATCAAATCAGCCATGATGGCCCAGCGCACATACTGCGCCTTCTTTAAACACTCAAACGGCGCGTCCTCCTTAGACCTCTTTTCCTTCATTTGCTTGACCGCTTCATCGCCAGAAATCGTTGGCCCGCCGTATTCCGTGCGTTTGCCGATACCCATGTGGTCGGCGCCAACGCACTTGTTGGTGATCTTCTGGTTGAATTTATTGTACTCGGCGTTGATCCAGACCTGGTCTTCTTCGGAAATATCATTCAGATAACGCTGCGAGTTTGCCTTGCCGGCGATGGTGGGATTATCGGTCTTGTTTTTGTAAGCTTCTTTAGCGGCGGCCAAGTCTTCTTCGAGGTTCTTGCGCTGCTGATCGGTCAGCTTTTCGGTCTTTAATTTGTTCTCGATGCGGTCGGCCGTGACCTTCATGCGATAGCCTTTAAGCGGTTCCATGCAGAAATCCATGGCTTCCATATAATCCATGCAGGTGGCGCTGCGTTTGCCTTCGCAGCTTCCCTTGAAGCCTTTCTGTTTGTTCAAATCCATCGGACGGTCGGGATCTTCTTCCCCGGCGGCGCTGCCCGATTGATCCGGGGACTGGTCTGAGGCCTGACCGCTCTGTCCGCCCTGCTGTCTGGCGTTATAGTCATTTAATTTTTTCGTCGCCTGATTGAGTTTATCCAGCAACCCCGCCGATGCCGTCGTCGAAAAAGAAAACATCAGAACAGCCAGCATTACTCCCGACAAACATTTTGCTCCATGAGTCATACATTTCTCCTGTTTTGTTGTTCGTTAATCGTCGCTCGTTGTTCGTCTTGCGAGCTTCCAACAACGATTCCCGAACAACAATTATGTTATGTACTTATCGCTCGATAAAAAGTTCCTTCAATTCGAATCTTACCTTCTTCATAAAAGCAAAGCGGTCGTCTTGCGCGCGGTACCCGATGCCGCAAAGCGCGACGGAAGTCACTCCCTCGCGGTCGAGCCCCAAAAGCTCATCGACTTTGGCCGAATCAAAACCTTCCATCGGGCTCGTATCAATTTTGCGGCGGGCGCATTCGGCAATCAGCATTCCCAGCGGTATGTACACCTGACGCTTCATCCACTGCGCCATCTCGTCCGACGCCTGCGATTTTAAAAACATATGCATACCGCGTTCATAAGCCTCGAGCGTCGCTCGGTCGACGGAACGGATTTCCGCCATGCGGGTGATGAAACGGCTGATGTATTCGGGATCCATGCGGGTGAACGCGCAAAATACGATGAAGTGCGAAGCTTCGGTCACTTGCGGCTGCCCGGAGGCCGCGTCCTTGAGACGGCGGCGTAGTTCCGGATCACGAACAACGACAAACTTCCACGGCTGAAGCCCGAAGGAAGACGGCGCCATGCGCAGAACTTCCATAAGTCCGGCAAAGTCCTCCTCCGTCACGGTCTTCGACGGGTCGAACTTCTTGGTGGTGTAGCGCCAGCTTAAATGATCATTCATTATTCCGCCTTTGAAATCACTTTTTCAATGCGCGTGTCCGGAGCAAGCCAGATCAAGGCGACAAGCGCGTACAAAGCGCATGAGATAGCGGGGCATTTAAACGCCATCAGGATCGCCGCGGCATAAATGGCAATCGACACATTTCCCTTAATATCACTTCCGATTGCGACCGCCAGTACCGAATCTTTGCCATGGCGGGCCAGAAGCGCGCGCACAAGAATCGTGTACGCGATCGCGGAACACAGCAACACAACGCCGTAAAGCATGGCGGGTCCTGAAGCAAAATGATTTTCCCCCATCCATGCCGTTACAAAAGGTATCAGAGAAAGCCAGAACAGCAGATGCATGTTGGCCCAGAGAATACGGCCGTCAACGTGCTTGGCCGCCTGAAGGAGATGATGATGATTGTTCCAATAGATACCCAGATAAATAAAACTCAGCACATAACTTAAAACAACAGGGATGAGCGGTTTTAAGGCTTCAATGTCCGCCCCGTGAGGGGACCGCATTTCAAGCACCATGATCGTGATGATGATGGCGATGACTCCGTCGCTGAATGCCTCAAGTCTACCTTTATGCATATAGCCTTTATATCAATCGTTGGATCTCGGTGATCAATGCCTTGGCATCCACCGGTTTGGTCATCGTCCGGTAGCTTGTATTATCGACGGTCACTTCAAACTCCAGGTCCCGCTCCTCATCGCGCATTTGAAGAGCTGTCAGAAAAATGATCGGCACGCCTTTTAAGGCCGGATTGTCTTTGAGCTTCTTGACAGCCTGATTGCCGTCGACATTTGGCATCATCAAATCCATGACAATCAGATCGGGGGCGATGTCCTTCACCAGATTTTCGATCTCTTCGGCATCCGCGGACGTCTTGACTTCATAACCCGCCGTAGTCAGGATTGACTCGGCTGTTTTCAGACTGGTGGGGTCGTCATCGACCACCAAAATTTTTTTGCTCATACGTCTCCTTTATTTAAACGTGCCCGTAACGTGTGTAATCGAGGCCTATGTCTTTCATGCTGTTCTTCATCAAAGGCTTGAACCCGGCGGGCGTCTCGGCAAAGAACGCGTCGACCATGTCTTTTTCAAGAATGACCGTCCGGTTCTCGGCGCGCACAAGATCTTCCGCCTTGCGGCAAACCCTAGCCTCCGCAATGCCGCGGATCATATCCGGAATAGATTCGAGAATTTTAAAAAGTTTTTCTTCCGTGGGCTTGTCCCAGGTGATGCGCGTCTCTTCCGTCACAAAAACTCCGGTTGCTGGTCGATGCGGTCAAGCTTCTTACTTATCCGATGGGCCATCGTGAGATTGATAACGGCCCTGACAAACAAACGTCAGTCGTCAAGCGGAGTGGCCGTACGCGGTGTAATTGATGCCGCACTCCTGCATGTCGCTTTTCATGGGCCCGTGAAATCCGAAAGGTGTCTCGGCGAAGAACGCGTCGACCATGTCCTTCTCGGTCACCTCGGCCCGCGCTTCCTTGGCCGCAAAAATTTCCGCTTTTTTGGAGACCTTGTCGCGGGCGATGTCGCGTAAGAACGGCGGCACCTTGCTTATAAGAAGTTCAAATTTTTCCGACGTATTTTTTTCCCAACTCAACGGCATAAAATTACCTTTTATGAAAAAACAAAGATCCAGATTTAAAGACTTTTTCCGTCGTACGCCATCCGCTTGGCTTTCGAAATGTCAAAGTCATCCAGACAACGCACGTTAATGGCCGCCTGCACCGAACCGGTTTTGTCGGCGCCTTCGCCGAACGGAGCACAGCCGCACACGGAACAGAATCGGTGTTTGATTTTATGGGTATTAAATGTATAGGTGGAAAGATTGGATTCCGGGGTCAAAAGTTTGAGTTTCTGACGAGGAACAAACCCCAGGAGATATCCGCGCTTGCTACAGATTGAACAGTTGCATTCAACCAGGTTGTCGAAATCGCCTTCGACTTCGTAGGAAATTCTGCCGCAATGGCATGCGCCTTTATAGATCATTATTCCTCCGATAAAAGCGTAAAACTGCTCTAAAAATGGGATTTATTACGGATGTTTTTTAAAGTCTGTCGGATTATACATGCAATGCCCGGCAAAAGCAACACTGTTGGCCGGCAAAAAACCATCCCCCTGAAAAAGCGGGCGGTCAATTTTTTCGTTTGCCAATTTTTTGAATGGTGTGTTATAGTGTGGCCATCATACGATTCATTTTCATCCTTTTGTACAAGTAACACCTCCTATCATTCATACATCCATAGTGCTTGTTTAATCAACGAATCCGCAACTCTTTCAAGGAGCTGATGGCTTATGCCTCGGTTTTTCTCCCTTGCAGCGCTTTTTCTTTCGTTACTTTCCTTCCCGGCCATTGTTCGGGCAGAGGAGGGCGTCTATTTCCATCACACCGGGGAACAAAGATACAAGAGCAAAGTGTTCTGCGAAAGCGACTCGTTCGGCTATTCCCCGAGAACCTTTTCCCGCGAACGGATGGGGCCCTATTCCTACACCCCCGAAGAGATTGGTCATTATGTGCTCGGGCAATCTTCCGAACGCCGCCACAATGAGTAC
>JAGNTT010000100.1 GCA_017987425.1 Candidatus Omnitrophota bacterium | reverse complement strand
CCAAAACAATAAATTCCCAACCAGGAACATTCCTGGCATATGGATTTGCCAGCAGAAAAGCGGAAAGAAAGGTGACCAGGGCAATGGATCCCAAATAGAGTGTTAATGAATATCTTTTCGCGGTCTTACGGATAATATCGACGGCAGAAACCTGCGCATGCGCGGCCTGTTCAAGCTGAGGAAGCCCCTTACCGATTAAATAGAAGCCCACGTGGGCCGTCCGATCGTTAACGCTGTTCCTTGCGGCTGTCTCAGCCGCCAATTGAACCGCTTTTTGCGCCACTTCCCCCTCGGAAAATTTGCTTTCTTTGGCTATTTTCTCGATCACATGACGGTAACGGTCTCTGGTGGCAAAGTTCATCTGACGATAATCACCGCCGGGATCGTTACGCAGAGTCTCCTCAACAACGCTCATCGTCTCAACGAATTCACGCCAATCCATGGAACTCAGCAAACGGATACTCCCTATGCTGTTGCTGATCGAAACTTGATTACCCGCCTGATGCTGATTTCCCAAATGGACCATTTGCTCAATGGTTAATCCCGCCTCAGAAAGCCACTGCTTAATCCACGTCATCGGCAGCGCCAGGGACGGACTCTGCCCCTGCAGACGGCGGGTCAGTTCGGCGACAAACGCGCTCGACATGGGCAGTTTTGACCGCGCCATATCAGCGACGACGATAATCAAACTCTTCGGGTCTTTCTCCGCGATCGCCGCCATCTGGTCCGCCCAAAAGTCGGCCAGATCCTGGTCGGTCCTGACCGAAGCGATGCGCGTTGCCACACGCCGGAGATTTTCAATCAGGGCAAGACGCAGCATAATGGGAATGGCCCACAATTCACCAAGGTCGAGGGCTGTGACTTTTTGATAAGCCAGCATAAAACTGCTCAGCATTTCCGGGTCCACCCGTCCGTCGCCGTGCGCAATAATCTCCAGAGCAATATCATAGACACGCGGAAGGCCGGCCGACGGGCCGTTGATCAAAAGAGGCAATTGACGGTGATAACTCTTCGGGAAATGCCGCTTGGCCGTATGGATTTGTTCTTCGATCAAATAAAAATTATCCAGCAGCCATTCGCCGCCCGGTGTGATCAAGCGCTTTGCTTTGACCGCTGAGGTCAAAAGGGCATGCGTTTCGATAAGGATATTTTCATTGTCGGTAAGCCTGGTTAAAAGCAGCTGCGATGTGCGTTCCTTGGTCAATCGATGCAAACCCGCCAGCGTCTTGCCGTGCTGCTGCATCTGACCGCTGCTGAACAATTCGAGGCGCAACGGCAGTTCTTCCGGCGTATGGTCTTTGACCAGACGTTTGCCGTGAAGGCGCAAATTCAGGCGCAGAAAGAACAACGTAATTTCTGCAGTAATTTTCTTCAAGCCGGATCCTCTCATTAATAATTAAAAAAGACAGACATAATCAAAAATCATGCCTGTCCATGCTTTTAAGATCCAACCCGTTATTAAAGCACAGGTCTGATCAATAATATTTTCATGACACCATTCTAAAGCGCCTTAAAAACGATTCAATTATACCCTGGTATAATTGAAGTCTTTAATTCTCCGACGGGGTAATGAGACTGATATGGAATTATTATCTTTAGATGTCGAGAGCCTCCTGTGTCATCAAAAATCACACGGGCACTTTAGATTTGGCACTTAAGTTTATTATATGAATGGAAAATTAAACTGCGGTGAAAAGCCTATTAACGGATATTCATATCACAAGCTTTGAGAAAAACAAATACAACCCTCTGGTCTGAACCCAAGAAGGTTAGTACCTGGCAGATTTATAATATTCAAAGGGGCAAATACCTGCGGTATCAAATGGAGGCGTTGTCTGCCTTTGATCGATATCATCATATCGGACGGATGATCAAAACCCAGACGCTTATAATCATTTCCCGGGAATTGTAAAATACATTATTGTTCCCTCTCCCGGCTGTGATTCCGCCCAGATTTTTCCCCGATGAGATTCAACAATCCTTTGACATAAAGCGAGACCAATTCCACTTCCCGTATATTCGTTTTGGGTGTGCAGCCTTCTGAAGAGTTCAAAGATATTCTTCATATTTTCCGGCGCGATACCGATACCATTATCCCGGACGGAAAAAACCCATTGATCATTGTCCTGCCGGGCAGAGATATGGATGCGGGCCGCTTCTCCATTTTTACGGAACTTAACGGCATTATTAATCAGATTCTGGAATAACTGCGTCAACTGCACCTCATCGGCGTTAACGACGGGGCAATTCTCATAAGATATATGTGTCGCGCTTTCTTCAATGGAGACTTTTAGATTCTCAACAGCGCTCTTAATTGCTTCATTGGAATCCAATTCCTTCAGCTGAAGTTTCCCTTCTCCAACCAGGGAATATTTCAGCAAGTTCTGGACCAATTTCTGCATTTTCTCGGTATTCCTTAAAACGGAAGAAATAATCCTGTCTGCGTTGTCATCCAATTTCCCTTTATATCTTTTATCCAGAAGCTGAATATACGCGAGAGTGACTTTCAAAGGTTCCTGAATATCATGAGCCGCTGAAAAAGCAAACTGTTCAAGTTCTTTATTGGACCTGGTCAACTCATTAATGGTTAAGGCATCTGCTTCCCCGCGCCCCCACTCTTGCGGCGGATATAGAACTTGCGACTCTTTGCCCGATAAAACACCCAAAACGTTGTTTATCATAAAGGCCTCCTCTTATGACGTGACATCAACAATGAATTTTTGCCGAACACCTGCGCGACATCTCTTTAATTGCATGATGGTATCCTACGGGAAGCCAAAATTTAATCAATGCTACCTAAGTACACGTACTAAATAGTGATTAGCGCCAGACAAAAATAAATAGCCGCCGACATGACTGTCTCAATTCGTCGAGGCATCCGGCTTTTCAGAGAATATGCTCTGAGCTCCTTTTAAAAATATGGGCAATAACAAACAACCCGGTTCGATATTGAACCGGGTTGTTTGTTTGCAACTGATTGACTTTAAACCATACGTGCTAGCGTTCCAGAAACTCCCGCATCTGTTGCAAGGCTTCGTCCAGCGCCGACTGAAATTCCCTGCCGCGCGGCCTCGGCCCGGCGAATCCCAGTTCGTGATGCAGCCGCCCGTCGACCAACTTCAGATTGCCCCAGCCCAGCATTTGTTCGCCCCATAGCATGGGCATCGCGTAATGGCCCATGCGCCGTTTATGGGCCGGCACATAAGCCTCAAACTTATATTCCCAACCCCATAACAATTGGAAACGTCGGCGGTCCCAGACCACCGGATCAAAGGGCGTAAGGAAACGCAGCTTGTCATCCACCCGATGCCGGACGGCCCCGGGATTTTCGTTTTGCGGCCAGAACCACAGCACGCCATCGACGTGGGCATGGGCGTACCGTGATTTGGCATCCTCCAGAACCTGCCTTACCTCGTCGGTCAAATGCGGCACCCCGTAACGCAGGAGTCCGCACAAATAACGCAGGCTCGCCGCGGGCAGCGGCGCATAGAGACGCACCACAATGTCCAGAAATTGACCGGCACGCGCGAGCCGGGCCTTGGGACTGTCGTCCTGCGGAGTGTGTCTGATCGCCTGATAGATGCGGGTACCGGATTCACGCTGTGCCACACGCAGCAGCCCGCCGTAATGCAGACCTTCCAGGATATGCCCGCTGACATTCGAGTTGGAACCCCAGCGTTTGATTGAACCGTGGTCAAAATGCGTCTGCACATCCTTGGCATAGACAAGGCCCTTTTGATTCACGTAAGCCAAAACCTCGTCGGCGCTTGCCTGCATCTTGGCGTCCCAGGAGCGCGGTATGCCGCGCGGATGCAGCAGCGTCAAAATCTCTCGGGGCAGGAAACCATAATTGACAAAGTAAGCCTCTTCAACCGCCAAGCGCGGATAGCGGCGCTCCAAGTCGCCGGCGCGATAGCCTTTAACGCGCTGCGAAAGAATCAGATCCTGAGCGCGGGCGGGCGCGCGCATCGGATCGGCCTGAACGAATCCCAGACGAGCAATCGCCCGCGGCAGACTGGTGGGTTTGAAAAGACTGCGGGAGATCGCGTATCGGCGAAGCTGATGGAGATTAGGAACTTTGAGAGGACTCACACGTAATACCCTGATTAGGCCGCTACTGCCACAACCCCTCGTCCACGAGGATCTCTTTGGTGATCTCTTTGGCCCTGGCACCGCCGTAGGATGCGCCTTGGGCGGGGTCGATGTCGCTGAAGTTGGTGACGGTGATGTATTCTTGGTCGCCGTCCTCGATGTGCGCGATGAACCATCCGAGCCTGCGCTGCCTGTCGCCGTGATAAAAGTTCGATCCGGTCTTGCCGTTTAGTTTGACCCCGTTGCCGGACGTTTCCAGATAGGTGAGGTCGCGCGTGATCTGCATAGCGCGTTGGGACACGGGCAGTTTATCGCTCCAGAGGTTCTTCATGAATTCCATCTGTTCATAGGGCGAGATCTTGAGCGCCGGTCCGTCGGAAGAAGGATCGACGAGCCATGACTGCGTGAGCCCGCCGGCCATGTCTTCGTTGCCGTATTTAAAATCGCTCAGATATTTTTTGATCTTCTCCTCACCCAGTTCCGGCGTCAGGCGCTGGGAAAACCAGACGACGGAATTCTTCATCCAGTTCTTTGCATTCTGATCGGCATTGACTTCCGGCCGCTCATCTACTTTACCGTCCCATTTAAGGACCTGCTCTTCGTCTTTCAGAATGCCGGCATCAAAGGCCATGACGGACAGCGGAACTTTGAATGTCGAACAGGCGACCACCTGTTCCCGGCAGTTTGCCCCGCCGATCTCCTTTTCCACAAGACCGGTCTTCATGTTATAGAGAAGAAAACATCCCTTCGTTCCCTTAAAATATTTGTCATAATTTTCATCGGTCGGATAGGCGTGAACAATGATCGGAGACATTAAAAAAAGGATGAGCAGAAGTGTTTTCATGGTTGGAATTCCTATTCTGTTAAGTTAATTCCCAAAATTGATGTACATCTATTTTTCCGACGGGAAGATCGGTGTTTCCGGCCGGGCTTCCCCGGCATGCACCACCCACAGCCGTGACTCGCACACGGGACAAAACAGCAGTGCGTGCGGCGGGTCGTCCCCCGAACGGTCGCGCGAATACACTTCCTTGTATCCGGTGCCTTCGGGCAGAGAGAACTTCCGTGAAAGCGCCCCTTGGTCGATGCAGCAGTCGGCACTGACCGTGCCCGGTGAGCTGAGAGTCACTTTCAGACCCGCTCTGCGCATCGCGGATTCGATGGGCTCCAGATGTTTACAGCACGCGGTGACCGACCGGTCAAAATCGTACTCGGCACGCTCGGGCGTCCAGAAAGAATCCCCGGCCTTGATCAACTCGGCGTAGCGCTTTCGGTACGGATCAGAGGCCGCGGCGTCAAGCCATGCCTGACGTTTGGCCGCAGCGTCGGACTTTTCACGGGCCTGGCGCCGCGCGGACGCGATCTTCGGCCACACGAGGCCCAGAACTATCACTCCTATGATGACCGCCACCACAATCGCGAGTATCTTCTCGTCGTTAAACGATGCCCGGAGGGACGGGTCATGCACCGCGAACCCAATCATGATCATGACGCCGAATGCGACGGCCACACCTCCCATGGCCATCAGCACCCCGCGCTGGTCTTTTGAAAGAGGAGGCAAAGGTTTTTTCGCGGGCTTAGCGACAGGCGGCGCGTCTTTCTTCGCGGAAGGGCCCGCCAAGAGAGCGCCTAAAATAAAACCCGATCCCACCGGCATACCCAAAGCTAAGATGAACCAGAGCGACAGGCCGCCGATCCATCCGAGCGTATCGCTCTGCACCAAGCCCGCCAGGAAGATCAGACCTATCGGCACGGCGACCAATAACACCGCCGCAATGATCAGCACACGCCAAGGCATTAGCTTCTTGAACCACCAGCCGAGAAAGATGCCGAAAACAAAAAATGCGGGTAAAACGAGAGTGTCGTTCATATTTTTTTACCGGCCTTGCTCACAGGACCTCCTTGTGCTGATTGTAATCACTGACGTTTAATATTACACTTTGAGCGCGCCGCGGAACGCACGGGCGGCGTAATAAGACTCGGCCCCGTTGTGATACGTGAAGACCCTACCGAAGCGGCGGTCGCAAAAGATGGCGCCGCCGAGTTTTCTGATTTCCGACGGCGTTTTGACCCAGCTCGACGTCTTCGTATCGAATTCTCCAAGCTTCTGGAGCTCGCGGTATTGTTCTTCCGTCAACAGCTCGATGCCCATGGCCGCCGCCAGATTCACAGCGCTGTCTTTCGGTTTATTCTCTTTCCTGCCTTTAAGCGCTTCGTCGTCGTAACAGAGACTCCGGCGGTCTTTCGGACTTTCCGCCGAGCAATCGGCAAACAGATATCCGCTCTTGTCGAAAGCGATCACATCCGGTTCACCGCCGGTCCGCTCCATTTCATTCAGGGACCATAATTTTCCGGCGCTGGCTTCAAGCTTTGCCTCGACTTTCGCCCATTCCAGACCTTTATGACGGCCCATGTTTTTTTCAAACCGGGCCTTCAATGTCTTAAGGAGTTCTCCGCCCTGTTTCGGCGGTAATTCTTTTTTAGTATTTTTCATATTGTGTCTCCGAGGCTTTAGCCAAGTTTTTAGACTCTTACTTTAGATTTATTTGGCATCCATAAGTGGATACCCGTGTTGTCTACAGACAGTCAGAAAGTCCGCCCGAAACTTCTGCGCATCAAATCCTGCAAATTTTTTCTGTTTGTCGAGGAGAATTGCGGTCGATGCGTAAATTAAACTTAGAACATAATTGGGAACAGAATCCAATGGAATACTCCTCAATTTCTGAAAGTCCGGCTCTACGCTGTAATGGCCGACATTTGTGTACACTTTTCCGGGCAAACCCGTAAGTTTGCTGGGAGATAAACTCCCGACTTTCTTCTGAAATCGAAACGGCCATGGCTTACTCCGGCCCAGAGGAGGCTCGTTCAACTCAAGATCTATCCAGAGGTGGTTCATTGTTCCACCATAGTCACG
>JAGNTT010000099.1 GCA_017987425.1 Candidatus Omnitrophota bacterium | reverse complement strand
AGTTACCCGCCTCTAACGGTCAGACCATCGACCTGCCGGGCCTTAAAGGTAAAAATGTTGTGATCTACTTTTATCCTAAGGCCGACACCCCTGGCTGTACGGTTGAAGCCTGCGCATTTCGCGACAGCCATAAAGAGATCGAAAAACATAATGCCGTAGTCTTGGGCGTGAGCCCGGACGGTCTGAAAGCCCATGACAAGTTCATTCAGAAATTCAACCTGCCTTTTGCCCTGTTAGCTGATGAAACCAAACAAATGGCGCAGGATTACGGAGTTTGGGTGGAAAAAAGCATGTACGGAAAGAAGTATATGGGCGTTGCGCGAACAACGTTTGTGATTGATGCTGCGGGTAAGATTGCGAAGGTGTTCGAGAAAGTGAAGCCGGAAGGACACGATAAAGAGGTCTTGGAGGTGCTTAAGGCTCTTTAGATGGCCTTAAGCCACCCCAAGACTATATAATCCACAATTAAATGTAGATATTTACATCTTCCCATGTGAACTGGTCACGCGGGTTAGATGATTTGACCTCTTTATCTTCTTGCCATTCATCCATAATAATCACGCTCCTCTCCTTATGACTTAGAATGATGCCGGAGCCAATCTTGTGGTTGGGCTAGAAATATACCGCAAAAGCAAATCATTGGCAAGTATTATTTTTATAGCCATTCTTTCTGAAACCTAAAACATTGCAATGTATCATCTTATGAGCATTTCTATATTAATTCCGTTATTTCTCCGACGGGACAGCGAAATCCCCGCCAAAGTTTTCCACAACCCCGTCATGCAAACAAAAAATCCGGAACGGTTTCCCGTTCCGGATGAATTTACCGAAGACTTATCCACAACCATCACGATATTTTCTACAATTCCCCCACAAGATCCAAATAATGCCGAATGTCAACCCGCCACTACCGCACTTTTTTAGTTTAATCCAGTTACAACATCTTTCGTAAGCGCGGGAGTTTCTTTACTGCGGATCTGAGAGTCCTTGACTTCCCCAGTCAACGTGTCCACATAGACATCCAAAACCTTTTCATAGTAATCAAGACTCTTGTAAAGGAATGAGACCTGCCAATAGTGGTCATATCCGGTTGTTACTGGACCGATGACCTGAAAATCTCCCTCATACTTACTTTCAATCAGCCATTTCTTGGCAATTAGAGCCGCCTCATCGCGGCTGATACCATCCGACCGGTTGATTTTCTCATAATAATAATCCAGCGATTCGGTGGTGGCGCAGCCGGCAACCGCCAAAAGTAAAATACTCAATATTAATCTGTTCATGAGCAACTCCCTTTAAGTCTTAAAATGAGGATTTTGGTTTTAGGGCTATGCTGTTTAAAATACCTAAGACGTATTTGTCCCTGTCCGGCCTTCCCCACCACTTCATACGTCCGTATCCGTACGCGAGAAGTTGATTATCGTCCGTAATTATTTTCGCACTCTTTGCGAACTCATTCAAAACATCTTTTTCAAAGATTTGCCGGCTGATGATTTGCCCTGGGAGACTTCTCTGAATTTGATTTCTCCCGAGACCGTACCATTCCACAGGTTTTGAGTCGTTGCGATCCCGCTTGAAACCTAAAAGAATACCTGTGGTCGATACAGGATCTATCCAAAGAACAACATCGGAGAACACTTGACTGAAAGTCGCTACTATTGAAGCGGATTCAACAGGATCAACCAGATGAAACGGCAGCCATTGCGCCGCCACACCGCCATCATTGAGGCGGGACTTGATCAACAGATAAAATTCCAGGCTATAAAGCGCGTTTGAACCGGCAAAAGTAGGCGGCATCGGCTCTAAAGTCACGACATCATAATTCCGGGTTGTCCTCCTGAGATACGCGCGCCCGTCCATCACCACCCTGTGCGTCCCCGGGTCTTCCAGGACATTTTGATTCTTGCTGAACAAATGAGCCATCCCGAACACAGCCGGGTTGACATCCACAATATCCAAATGCCGGGAACCTTCCAGCCGGACAGCATTGGCCGTCTGCCCGGTTCCGAAACAAATCACCAGCGCCTTCTGAGGGGACGGATGAAGAATCATAGGCAAACGCCCCATCCAATCCATGTAATGCCCCATCCGGCCTTCGTCCGACGCGCTGAAACCGTCAATATACAGCTGTCTCACCTTATGTTCGTTTTCAATAACCGATGTGGTGACGTCCGGTCCCTCATGACTTGCCAAAACTACATACTTTTGGCTGACAGCAACACCTTGAACACGCAAAGCACCAACGTCAGATCTGAACGTAAAAGCGGTTAAAAAACCCATCAAGCCCAAAACAAAGCACACAGCTCTTTCCTTGCCTCCGGCTAAAACGAATGATGCAGCCACCAAAAATCCGGCAGCCACCCAGGAACCTTTGACAAATCCGATGGTCGGCAAAAATAGCCAAGCCGCGCACAAAGACCCAGCGACCGCGCCCACCGTATTGATAGCATACAGAACATGTACCTTTTCCGTCTTATTATAGGATTCCATCAGCCACGGCAATCCAATCCCGAGCGCGCACATCGGCGGGCCTAATGTGATCAGCACCAGCAAAAACCGCTTAATACTATAAAGTTCATAGGGTCCCGAAAGCGACGTGGTCACCAGATCAAACCGCTCAATGAACGGAGTTACTTCAAAAACAAGAAATCCCCCAAAAGCCAGCAGGACGGAAAGCGGGACGCGCCCCGATCTTTTCAAAATTATGGAGAGATAACTTCCGACCGCCAAAGCGATCAATGTGGTAAACAAAATGATGGCAAAACTCTCGGTCGTCGCCTGCAAAGACGCGCGCAATGAACGGAACCAGACAACTTCCAGAGCAAAGGTGGCAAATCCAGTCGCAAAAACAGTAAACGCCGTCTTGCCAAACGGAAATATCTTTGAAGCTTTAGACGGGTCCGAATCTTTTGCTTCAACGTTTGTGATTTTATAGAAACGGGCGGCCAATACAATAACAACAGCTGCCAGCACATTCACAACAGCCGAAACCTGGACGGTTTTGATGATTCCGAGTTTGGGAATATAAAAAAAAGACGCCGCCAAAATCCCCAATGCGGCACCCGCCACATTGAGGGCATAAATGAAAGGCAGTGATAACTTAAAATCAGCGGCAATCCTGGCATACACCGGGACTGTCATCCCCATAAATGCTGACGGCAGACCAATCAGGAGAATAATGCCGACGATCTGGACCATCAAGACGGAATCAGGAGCTGATTGAAACACACGCGTATCCATCTGCTCCAGAAAATGAAAACCCGTTGGCAAAAAAAGACCCGCTGCACCGATAAAAATCTCTAACAGAGCCAAAAACCATATGATTTTCTTAAATTGTAAAGATTTCAGGAAAGGCCCGATGAAATACGAACCGATCGCGATCCCGAGCATCATCGTGCTTAAAACGATCGCGGCCGCGTGCGCGGAAACGCCGATGGCAAGTGAAGTAAAATGCATCCATAAAATTTCCCAGGTGAGAGCGGCCGAACCGGCCAGGAATATGGCGAAGTATATAAAATTCATAACGGGCCCGGCGTCCTGTCGTCTGAGGAAGAACTCAATGACGCCGCTTTTATGAACATCTTCTTTTTATATAATCTTCCAAAATCCCGATGAATTCTTCTTTGATGTGATCGCCCTTGAGCGTTGTGAACTGTTTGCCGTCGGCATAGACGGGCGCGATGGGCGTTTCGGAAGCGCCGGGAAGACTAATGCCGATGTCCGCGTGCCGGCTTTCGCCCGGTCCGTTGACTACGCATCCCATGACGGCGATCTTAAGCTCCTCAACTCCCTTGTACTGCTTCTTCCACAAAGGCATTTTGAGTTTGATGTGATCGTTGATGTCGCGCGCGAGGTACTGAAAATAATTGGAGCTGGTGCGTCCGCATCCGGGACAACTGGTGACCGAAGGCGCAAAATAGCGGAAGCCCATGGACTGCAGGATCTCTTTACAAACTTCCACCTCTTTGGCGCGGCTGACGTTCGGCTGCGGCGTCAGAGAAACGCGGATGGTATCCCCGATTCCCTGCTGCATTAATAGAGAAAGCGCGGCCGCGCTTGAGACCGCGCCTTTAATATCGGCGCCGGCTTCGGTCAGTCCGAGATGCAGCACGTAATCGCATTCCGCAGCCAGTCTTTGATAGACGGCGACCATATCCTGCAAGACCGACATTTTGACGCTGAGAACAATCTTGCTTTTGGGCTGCCCCAAACTCATCGCATATTCGGCCGAACGTATCGCACTCTGGATCATGGCATCGATCGTGACATCACGAAAATCTTTGGGTTCTTTGAGCTTGGCATTGGAATCCATGAGCTCTGTCAAAAGTTCCTGGTCAAGCGATCCCCAGTTGACGCCGATGCGGACCGCTTTGCCATTGGCGATCGCGATCTTGACGATCGAAGCAAAATTGTCGTCATGCAGCCGGCCTTTGCCGACGTTGCCGGGATTGATCCGGTATTTATCCAGGAGTCTGGCGGTATCTGGATGCTTGTTCAAAAGGATGTGGCCGTTGAAATGAAAATCGCCGATGATGGGAGTCTTGATTCCTTCGCCGCGCAGACGTTCGATGATCTTGGCGGCACCGACCGCGGCCTCTGAATCATTGACCGTCCAGCGGACCATTTCGGAGCCGGCATTGATCAGCTCCATGGTTTGCTTGTAAGTCGCTTCGACATCGGCCGTCGGCGTATCGGTCATGGACTGGACGACGATCGGAAAATCACTGCCCAAACGGACAGAACCGATTTCAACAGTTGGAGTTTTGCGGCGTTTGATGAGAGTCATAGCGTTTATTAAATTTTAGCTCGAATTGACCCTAAAATTGAATTTACACCTCGAGAAATAATGCTATAATTGCACGCGTATTATAGAGAAGCTACTACAAAATTGCAATTTCCATTTAACCCGGATTTCATTCCGCACAATTAGCACACAAACTTAGCGACGATCTCGCCGCTATTTTTGAAAATTTCGGGTTTAACCAACCTATGGATATTTATCTAGCTCGCACACAAGGGTTTTGCGCAGGGGTCGCCAGCGCCATAGAAATCGTTGAACAGGCACTTGCCAAATACGGCACCCCTCTTTACGTCTACCATGACATCGTGCACAACACTTCTGTTGTCAACGACATGCAAAAGCGCGGCGTCGTTTTCGTCGAAGACTTGAACGACGTTCCGGAAGGCAGCCGCATTATTTTCTCGGCCCACGGCATTCCGCCGGAAGTCGTCAACACCGCCCAGAGACGCCGTTTGAAATATGTGGATGCCACCTGTCCGCTGGTCACCAAAGTCCATAAAGAAGCCGTAAAATTCTCAGGCCAGAATGTGGACATCGTCCTCATCGGCCATATCGGCCATCAGGAACTTGTGGGCACCGCCGGATATGTCACCCCGGAACTTTTACATATCGTCGAAACCGAAAACGATGTTGAAAAGCTCGCTATAGATCCCCAACGGACAGTCGCCTATATCACCCAGACCACGCTTTCCGTGGATGAAACCAAAGGCATCATTGATAAGCTTAAACGCAAATTTCCCAAACTCATCGGCCCGCCGCGTTCCGATATCTGCTACGCCACTCAAAACCGCCAGGATGCGGTCAAAGATCTGGCCAAGATGTGCGACATTATCATCATCTGCGGGTCCCCGAACAGCTCCAACAGCAACCGCCTGCGGGAAACCGGGGAACAACTGGGAATACCAAGCTACATCGTCGATACAGCGGATGAAATCGATCTGGAAGTCCTCGAAGGTAAAAAAAATATCGGTATAAGCTCCGGCGCTTCCGTCCCGCGTTATCTGGTCGATGAGATCATTACCAAGATCCATTCCCGTTATTCCGGAGCCAAAGTCCACGAATTTGAAAATACCGAGAAGAACATCAAGTTTCCCATCCTTCAGTTCAAAGAATAAACGTCATGGCTAAAGTCATCATCGATAACATCGAATATGAAGTTGCCGACAATACCTGCCTCGCCGAGACCTGCGAAAAACACGGCATTCCGTTTTCCTGCAACTCCGGTGTATGCGGCACGTGCCAGATTGAAATTCTTGAAGGCCCCGAAAACTTAGGCGAACTCAACCAGGAAGAAAAAGACCTCGCGATGGACCGTAATCACCGTCTCGGCTGTCAGTGCAGCATCATCTCCGGCGTGGTCAAAGTGACATATTAAAACTGATAGAAATTGGGAAATTAGTAGAGATTAAGAAATTTCTCGGGATAAGCGCTTAACCAATATTGTCTGACATCTTAATTTCCTAATTTATCAATTTCTTAATTTCTATTATGTTTATCCTTTCAACCCAAATCATTAAAAAAGACCAAAAACAATCTTCAAGAACCAACTCATCCATTGGTGCTGTTGTAACTTTTGAAGGCATCGTCCGCAGCGACAAACACGAAGGCAAAGAAGTCTCATCCCTTCTCTATATTGCCGATGAGGCTGCATGCCGCTCCGAAGGCGAAAAGATCATCCAGGAAACCATTTCCATGTTCTCTATAATCGATGCGGTCTGCATTCAAAGGACAGGACAAGTCGGCGTCGGAGAATCGGGAATCTGGATCGGCGTCTGGTCGAGCCACCGCGATGAAGCATTTAAAGCCTGCCGTTATATCATCGAAGAAATCAAACTGCGTCTTCTTATCTGGAAAAAAGAATTCTTTAAGGACGGCACATCGCATTGGGTGAAAGGACAATCCCAGATCATTCCATGAACACATCCATTGAGCACGCCCTTCTTGAAAATTACACAACCTTCCGTCTCGGCGGCCCCTGCCGCGTTCTGATGGAATGCCGTACGCCGGAAGAGTTGATCTCCGCCGTATTGGAATTAAACCAAAACAAGACACCTTTTCTATTGATCGGCGGAGGCTCGAACCTTGTCGTCTCCGATGAAGGACTTGATAGCGCTGTGATACGGTACGTTTCCCCGTCTCCCATCATCGAACGTGAAGGCAATGACGTGATCGTCTCCGGCAGCACAGAGCTCGATGCTCTCGCGCTCTTTTGCGTTAGCGAAGGATTGGAAGGTTTAAAT
>JAGNTT010000098.1 GCA_017987425.1 Candidatus Omnitrophota bacterium | reverse complement strand
CCGAAGAGCACGCCCTGCTCATTCATAAATTCGGGCAGGACAAGTTTAAAGTGATTCATGAATTCAATTCCCTTTCAAATTGTTAAAAAATCCCTGGGGCACCGGGATTCTGGGTCGCTGGGGAACCCCAGGGTCCAGTACCCCAAGTCCCCAGTCGTTCACTTGGATAATACCGTATCTTCACGCATAGTTTCAGCCTCAATGATAATGCTGACGGATCAAATAAGCCAACGCCTTGCAGATGTCGACAACGGTAATGATGCCGACAACCTCATCGTTCTTCGTGACCACCGCTGAACCGTAATGATGCTCGGCCATCACCTCGGACACCTTATCGAGCGGCATGTCGGGGCTCACCGTATATACAGCGTCCGTGCAGAAATAATGAACAAGGCTTTTGGACGGATCCACGCCTACCATGGACAGCGCCGCTTTTATGTCGCGGTCGGAGATGATCCCGACGACACGATCATTCATCATGACCGGCAGATGGCGGATCTTCCTGGCCTGCATAAGAGCGATGGCGTCTTTTAAGGTTTTTTCACCCGAAACTGTTTCGACATTCGATGTCATGAAACTTTGCACTGTGGGTTTTGCTTTGGCCATATTAACTGCTTTCTCCCTCAGGGGCGAATTGAGCGAAAACTTCCGCGCCCGTCATAGTCTTGGTCTGATTGGCAAACGCGTAGGATGCCGGTTTCTCGTCGATGAAAATCTGGTGGTCGAATGACCATTCCTTTCCGTCATTCACAATGCCCAACGGCAGAAAATAGCGGGGACCGTTTTTCAACCGGTAAAACAAGTGACTGCCGCATTTGGCGCAGAACCCGCGTTCGGCCCAGGCGGAAGAATTGTAGACAGTGATGTTCTCTTCGCCTTCGAAATGGACGGCCATGCTTTCAATGGTCATGAGCGGGCCGCCTCCCCACTTCTGGCACATCGTGCAATGGCACGCGCCCAAATGCCGGGATTGGACCGCCGCGCTCACGCGCACCGCGCCGCACAAACAGCTTCCTTTGCATTCGATCGTGTTCATATGTCCCTCCAATTTACTTAAGGTTCCATTCCCAAACGGGACCGTCCTCGGGATCTTCAACGTTTCCCGAAAACACAAATCCGTTTTTCTCAAGCACGCGCGTCGAGGCGTTTTTCTGCGGCAATGTCCTTGCCGTGATCAACAGGTCAGGCCCGTTCTTTTGGGTCAACTCGACAATCGCGGCCGCCGTGCGCGTCGCATGGCCTTTGCCTTCAAATTCCGGAAAAGTGAAATACGCTATCTCAACTTTATTATCTCTGGGCGGATATTTAAATCCGCACCCGCCCACATTTTGACCGTCCGACATCACAAAATAACCGATCCACGGCGGTTGAAATCCTATCCTTTTGTAGTGATCGCGTGTGACATTGATGATATCGGCGGTAAATCCGGACTCTTCGCCCGGTATTCCTAGACAGCCTTCCGCCGTTATTGCCAATAGCTTCAACATGACTTCATCTTTTATGCGTTCAAAACTCTGAAGAAATGTTCTTTCTTGCGGTACATATCCAGAATCATATCCGAACATCCCAGCACGAAAGCCGTGATCACAAGTGCCCAGATTTTAAAATCGGGAACTTCCCGCTCTATGATCAGTTCATCCTTAAGATGAAAGGCGATGACGAGGATGATCACCCAGATAAACAATTTATACTCCTGGCTTTTCAGAAGGCGTTCAAAGCTGAACGGCCACTTGTCCCCTTCGGGGTACGCGGTGAGCCTCGGAAAAATCGCCGGCACGGCCTTGCGGTAATTCACATACGCGTCGCCGAATTTGGCGACGAGCATCGCTTCTTCTTTCTGAATGGTCCTCACATAAACGGTAAGAAATAGCGCCAGAAAAAGAGCGCCGATCCAGTACACCTTAAGCATCACGATAAAGCCCAGCATAATGAGAACTGTACCGAAATAAAGGGGATGTCTGATGTGACCGTACGGGCCGGATGTGGTCAGCCGTTCCATTTTGATGGCATAACAGTTGGCCCACAAACGCACCATGAGCCCGGCGGCGATAAAGCAGCTGCCGCGTATTAAGGAAGAATCGTCGGAGTTGGCAAAGAAAATCAAATAAATCGCAAAAGGATACAATATGGCAAATCTGAACTTAAACCATCTTTGAAAACGATGTTTGAAATCCACACAAATCCTTTCGGTATCGGGCCGGAACGGATTTTGTTAATGAGCATCTTCTAAGGCCAGAGTATATCTTAAAACGCAATTCCCGTCTATGGCGGCAAAAGCCGCCCAAAACAAATAAAATGCATCTATGACTTCATTTTCTTCTCAAATAACCGTAAAATTAAGTTTCCCTCCACAAAAACGACAGAACGCAGATTCTTTCTCATGACCTGGACGGCCGCAGCCGGGACAAACACGCGATTCTTTCTCCACCCGGTGCGCCTGCGCGATCTCGACGGAAACGATCCCCGTGGGAATAGCGATGATGGAATAGCCGATCAGCATTAATAATGATGCTAAAAACTTGCCCAGGGCCGACTGCGGCGCCAGATCGCCGTATCCGACCGTGGTCATGGTCACGATCGCCCAGTATATGCCGTCCGGAATACTGTTAAACCCGGCGCGTTCGCCCTCAACCACATACATCAAAGAACCCATGACAAGCGCGATGGCCATCACCACCGTCATAAATACGGTGATTTTCTGACGGCTTGCTTTCATGGCAACCATCAGGATCGATGCTTCACTCACACAACGCGTCAGTTTAAACACACGGAAGATCCTTAAAAAGCGGAACGCGCGGAACACCATTAACGCCTGTGTGCCGACGAAAAACAGACTCAGATAAGTGGGAAGAATTGCGAGAAGATCGATGATGCCGTAAAATCCGGTAGCGTATTTGACGGGATTGCGGGCGGTCACAAGCCTCATCAGATATTCAACGGTAAACCAGATGGTGATTACCCATTCGAAACGGCGCAAAAGCTGCCCGTGGACGGCAGAGACGGAAGGAACACTCTCCAAAACAACTATGAGAACACTCAACGCAATCGAGAAAAAAACCAAGACATCAAAGGCGCGGCCGAAATGCGTTTTCGATTCGTCGACGACTTTGCGTAAATGGTCTATCCAGCTCATAACTTCCTTGAATCATAGTAAAAAAAGACCTAATATCCGGGAATCACAAGGTCAGAGTATAACGTAAAAAACAGTATACGTCTATGCGGGGGGCGCTTATTTGCGGGCACGGGGCGGAATAGCGCACGAACACACGGCCAGATACTTTGCTGTATGCTTGGCTGAGCGGCGCATCCAATGTTTTAATTCACCAAAAACAAACACTTTTCCAACTGATGCGCGGCAAATTCTCAACCGATTAAAAATTCCACAAGAGGGATACAGCTACTTCGCGGGGTTTTTTGTTGGGCAGTATCAGATTCCATTGTCTGGCCGAATAGCCGTCTTCAGAATTGGCCACGGAGAAATCGATAGGATATTTCTGTTCCACGGTCTGCTGGGACACGAGCCGGCGCGAGCCCACAAACAGAACATGCATATGCGTCTTCGCGTGCCCTTTGGCCAGAGCTGACTGGGGACCGTCATACAACGATCCGTCATAATCGCGGGCGGTCTTTTCCTTGTTCATCAGAAAAACAAACGTGAATGCCCGGCGGCTTCTGGGTTGAAACGGGACCTTGGTAAGCGAAAGTAAATTTCCGTTCACCCGGTAATCGGGCGTGAGCTGGGACATGAAATCGTGATGTTTGAGGCTGGTGTATTTTTTCTGCGTGGTCAAAGGATTCAGCGATGCGGCGATGTAATCTCGCGTTCCCCTCCCGCCGGCATACCAGTTTTCATTATCAATCTTCCAGAGGCCGTCGGCCTTGACCATCCGGATAAGTCCTTCGACCGGGCCGAAAGCGGAGGAGCCCCTTACGGAGAAATCGGCCCGGTCTTCGTGAACATTAAAGTCCATAATATGGATGTCCTGCGGGCGCATGGCCTGGATCATCGCCAAAATCATATACGGCGATGTACCGGCCCTGACCTTGTCACCAAGCGCCAGGAAATATTTGGGCGAAAGGATCGATCTTAAATCGTCCATCCCTTCGGCATCATGAACGGCATTAAAAATACGTTCGAAATCGCCCGTGGTCATATCTTTGGGCAGAGCTGAGGCTTCAGCGGTTTTGACAAAAGTAAACATCCCGCCCTCTGAGCTGTGGTCGATGGCCACCATCCGCGGCTGTTCCTGGCTGAATTTCAGGCTGGAAAATCCGTAGCGGACCTCGATCGGGTCCGAATAATTCGCTACAGGATTGCTTTTTGTTTTAAGAAGATTCTGGGGAATGGATGTGTTCGGAGTATCGGGAAAAGCAGGCATCTCGGCCTTGCACATAAAAGTCGGAAGGAACACAAAAACCAACAACATCCATAGAGTGCGCATCATTGTTCACCGCCTCTGCCAAGAAACATGGTTGCTTCTTAGAATACAGGGGATGAAAGACGCATCAATAAATTGAAAATTTCAAATATCAATGGTTACATTTTAAGTATAGCACAGGCATGCAAATTTCAACGACGGGAGCTGTTCTTGTAACTGATGGAGTGATTAATGTTGCACAACTTTTAAAAATGACAAAAATATGGTCATTTTTTTACCCTCAAAGAAAACGCTTCCACAAAAAAAATCAGGGAAACTTTCATTTTTTTTGAGAAAGTGTCCCTGATTGCCTGTACAGATAATTCAATTAAATACGTTAAACAGCCTTAACGGCCCAAAAACTTAAAGAACGGTTTGCGCGCCGGAGTTTCCTCTTCTTCCTCTTCCAGAGCTCTCTTGGCGGCTTTTTCTTTCATGATCTTTTCAGCCTGTAAAAGCTGATCGAGCTCACCCGATTCCAGTTCCGGCGGCATGGTGCTGCTGGTATACAGCTTGGTGGCCTGTGCCGGTGTGATTTCAACAGCGGGCGCGACAGGCTCCGTTGCCGGCAGGCTTTCCTTATAGTTCACTTCTCCGGAAAACAGCGATTTTAACTTTTCAACGGATTGGGCGCCTGAGGCCATGGAAACCGGCATCAGGGTTTCCTGGTCCACCGCATCGGAAATTCCCTTGATAATCACTGAACCGGAAAGCTTGCTCTTGACCACGCAGCGGACCCGCTCCAGATGTTTAACGTCGATCAGGGCCGGCGAATGCGTGCTGAAAAGGATCTGCATGGACGGCGAAGACCTCTTTTCCATGACCGTCAGAATATTCTTCTGTGCAGTCGGATGCAGGTTCATGCCGGGTTCATCGATCAGCAGAACGACGTTGTCATCCTGATAACGGTTGATCCGCAGATAAAACGATAAAAACCACTGAAATCCGCGGGAACGCTGTTCCATCTTGAACAGATCGGTACCGCTGTGCTCCTTGACCCCGAAGAGAATCTTGTTCCCTTCCGGACGGGCGATCAGTTCAATGTGGTCCTGCTCCCAATGATCAAAGAAAGCGCCGGTGATGGTGGCGGATGCGCGGCTTAAAAGATTGATGCGGCGCTGCACGTCCTGCGTGGACATCACCGCGTCCAAGTCAAGTTGCGCCAGACGGGCGAAATCGCACACGGTCTGGTTGGCCTTGAGGCCTTCGATCGAGACTTCGAAAGGTAATACGTCTTTAAAATCGCTAAAGTAGATAAAACGCGGCAGCCGTTTGACAAGGGCTGACATGAATTTACCGCGCGCGGTTACGGGCTTGGACTTGGGGCTGACGGAATTCGTCATGGCGTGAAGGATTTCAACAGCCTCCACTTTTTCCGCTTCATCGCGGATAAAATTCAGACGGGATTTAACGAGACGGCGCAGATCGGTGATGGAATCCTGCAGGGCCTGGACGTCATGGCCGAGTTTCAGATCAGGGATCTGATGCACATCGAGGATTTGGCTTAAACGCTGTCTTCTGGCCGCGGTGTCCGGATCATGTTCAGCCGGAGCGGAGCCGGGTTCAGCCGTTTCATTAAACAGAGAGTCGAAAACGCGGTCGGACAGACGATACTCGCCTTCGTAAGATTTGCGCAAACTGATCCCGCCGGTTAAAACATTCTGGCGTATATCATCGGGGATGGAAATTTCGGCTTCTTTAAGGATGGCATCTAACGTGGCAGGCGATAAATCAAAACTTAGCGCGAGTTCCGGGTTGCCGTGCATGCCGTTGATGGATACCGCGCCTGAGGAAATGCCCTGGTGTTCGCGGTCAAAATCCCTCAAGGCTTCAAGGATAGCTGTTTTGCCGGACTCATTTTTACCGATAAAGACGGTAAAATCCGGTGACAGCGAACAGACGCCGCTGTCGATAATCGATTTGTACCTGAAAATTCTGAACGACTTTAGTCTCATATGCACCTCTGCGTTGAGGGATTAGTAGATTAGAGAATGGGATTATACAGGGAAAGGAAAATAAGCACAAGGGAGAAGAAAGACGTGGGACGTATGACGTGGGATGTGGGACGAAGGAATAAAATAAATAGTTTTTAACGAACTACGTCTTACGTCTTACGTCTTACGTCTTACGTCTTACGTCTTACGTCTTACGTCTTACGTCTTACGTCTTACGTCTTACGTCTTACGTCTTACGTCTTACGTCTTACGTCTTACGTCTTACGTCTTTTCTTCCCTCCTCCTTCTTCCGTCATTAACCTTACCTTCTTGCATTCTTTATTTTGCGATTACAATTACTTGAAGACTGTCCCCTTCTCTTCTCGCCCGCTTCTTTTTTACTGCACCTTGACATCGCACACTTCATTCGTAGATACTATGTCTTCGAATCTTCGTGTCCATCAAATCGGGAGCGGCTCAATTTCTCCCCTTCATCAGGTCCGCCCCCTTCTTGTGTTTTATGAGAACGCACTGCCTTGCCTAAGGAAAACCGATGAAAAAAATGTTCGCGGTACAGAGTCAATCCATTCCGGCTAACGGAAAAAACGGAGTAAGGCGAAACGCCGACCCCGTCTGGACGCTCATTCTTTTGATCCCGTTCCTGACGGAGATCCTTTCCGGCAACATGGTGATGAGCGAGGTCTTTACCGTCACCTCGCTGTTCATGCTGTCCATCGCCTACGGGA
>JAGNTT010000097.1 GCA_017987425.1 Candidatus Omnitrophota bacterium | reverse complement strand
GCGCGGTACTGCATTACTATGAACCGGCAAGAAAATGAATGCATGCCATCATGGGATGCGCGACGTGACCCGGATTAATTGAGGCTTTTATATCTTATGAAAAATACACTGAACATAATAGGGTTGATGAGTGTTTTGGTCTTTCTTCCGGCGCTCTCGTTCGCGGGGGATTCCTGGCGCTGCGGCAATCGTTTGGTCTCGGAAGGTTTTTTGATGAGGGAAGTGACGGATCTGTGCGGACCGCCGTCGTTCGTGGATGCTTTTCAGGAAGAGATCAGTCTGAAGATATTCCGGGACATTCCTGACCGCAAAGAAGACGGCGAGTCGGATGACGGGCAGCACAAACGCAAACGTCCATCCGATTCCGACGAAAACCGTGAATTGCTACGCGAAGAAATCCGGACGCTTGATGTGGAGGAATGGACGTACAACAAGGGATCCAGTTCCTTCATGCGTTTTTTACGCTTTGAGGACGGCCGTTTGGTGTCTATTAAAGAAGGAAGTTACGGCTTTGATGCCGTGGGCAAAGGCACTCCGGATAAAGGCGATTCTAGGGCCGAGGTCTGGATGAAGTACGGCCCGACCGATGACGTTCACAAAAGAGTATCCTACGATATCCGTGTGTCACGCGAAAAAAGGGGAGACCGGCTTTATGTGAGAAAACATTCCGTGCCCGTCACTGAAGAAACGTGGGTGTACGACCGCGGCCCTGACAAATACCTGCAGGAATTGATATTCGTCAATGACACGCTGAGGGACATCAACACGTTAAAGACTAAAGGTAGACCAAAGAATTAGGTTCTGTTCTTGAATGTTTTTTCCTCAAATCCGCATCAGCTTCACTGTCGAAAACTTAGGGTTATGTTTTCTGTCTTTGGAAAGTATTGTATGTGTCTAAAATAATTACAGTTACACGATTTTTTAATTCAATCCCGGTTAGAATTCCTTAACCGGGATTTTTTTAACATAATTCTTGAACATGTTCAAATCTAGTGTTATTATTTGAACAGGTTCAAAAGACAAGGGAGTCGATCAAATGAAAAAAGGCACTATTACAGAAAAGTCGCATCTGACCCGGTCAAAAATTCTCCAAGCGGCTCTCGACCTATTCCGCGAAAATGGTTTTGTCAACACCACGATGCGCAATATTGCTGAGAAAGGGGAAGTGGCATTAGGATCGGCTTACTACTATTTCAAAACTAAAGATGACATCGTCCTTGCCTATTATGCGGAAACACAACAGGAAGCCAATGAACATAATGAGAAGATTGTCGCGGAAAGCAAAGATTTCAAAAAACGGTTCAATGCGCTATTGACGTTTAAGTTTGTTCAAATGAAGGATGACCGCCAATTGGTGGGCGTTCTGGCCAAGAGCGCCGCGGCCCCGGACAATCAGCTTTCGCCATTCAGTCCGGACACAAAGGACATCCGTTTGGCAGCCATTAAGCTGATTGAAGATGTGATGAGCGGAAGCAATATACAGGTTGCCAAAGAAATAAAGCCGCATCTGGCGCGGGCGTTATGGTTGTATCAAATGGGGCTTATTTTTTATTGGATCCATGATAAGTCCCCTGACCAGAAAAAGACCTTTCAATTCAAGGATCTGAGTCTTGATATTTTAATAAAGCTGATGCAGCTTTCCTCTTTGCCGTTAATGAGTCCAATCAACCGGCCAGTTATTGAGTTATTAAAGAATTTTGAGCAATGCACAGATTAAGAATAGGAGTTAGAAATGAACAAGAAGATCATATTGGCGGGTGGTACGGGGTTCCTCGGTCATATGCTTGCCCAATACTTTAAAGAAAAAGGCTATGACATTGTTGTCTTAAGCCGGCGAAGAGTCTCTCTTGAACATGCCCGGGTCGTTCACTGGGATGGGGAGAGTTTGGGGGAATGGGCTGGGGAATTGGAAAACGCAACGGCATTGATCAATCTTACCGGCCGCTCTGTCAATTGCCGATACGATGAGCGGAACCGGAAAGAAATATTGGATTCGCGTGTTCATTCAACAAAGATCCTTGGAGAAGCAGTCAATCGTTGCGTATATCCGCCGCGTGTTTGGCTTAATTCCAGCACGGCGACTATTTATAAACACTCTTATGATCAAGCCAATGATGAGAAAAACGGCATCATCGGAGGAACAAAAGAGGCGAAAGACGAGTTCTCCGTCCAGGTAGCGCAAGCTTGGGAAAGTGCATTTCAAAAAATAGTCACCCTTTCCACGCGAAAGATTATTCTTCGTATGGCGATGGTGATGGGCAATGAACAGGGTGGGGTTTACGAAGTCCTGAGCCGATTAACCAGGTTCGGTCTCGGCGGGAAGATGGGGCATGGGCGGCAATATGTCTCGTGGATTCATTCGGCCGATTTATGTGCGGCTATGGAATGGCTCATCAATAATCCTAAGGCCGAAGGCATTTATAATATTTGTTCTCCTAATCCGGTCCCCAATCAAAAAATGATGGAACAGTTCCGGAAATCATTGGGCGTTTCAATCGGTCTTCCTGCAACTTTCTGGATGCTGGAGATCGGGACATTCCTCATGCAAACAGAAAGTGAATTGGTCATAAAGAGCCGGAATGTCGTCCCGTCTAGATTGATTTCTGAAGGATTCAAATTCAAATATCCTGAGTTTGAAAATGCTTTAGCTGAGCTTAAACATTGATAATGGAGGATCATGAACGAGATTACAGGGATCATCGATCACCGGATATTATTGAATTATCGCGTTGACCCGCAAGTTATACAGCGGCAGCTTCCTATCGGATTTAAACCAAAACTGGTGAACGGTTCTGCCATTGCGGGGATATGCCAGATAAGCGTCTCTGACATGAGGCCTCAAGGGCTGCCCGCTATCGTTGCGACCCGAAGCCATAACATAGCTCATCGGGTTGCCGTCACAACATCCAACGGCGAAGGCGTTTATGTGTTTCGACGCGACACAGATTCTTGGCTCAATGTCATGGCAGGCGGACGGCTGTTTCCGGGGGTTTATCAAAAAGCGGGTTTTAAGTTGTCTATTAAAGAAAACAGTTATAACGTTCATGTGAAGGATTCTCGAGGAAAAGATTTTATGATCATCAAGGCCGTTGTAACGGAACAGCTGCCGAGTGGTTCCATATTTAGAAATAAAGACGAGGTTTCACAATTTTTCCAAGGAGGGAGCATCGGCTGGTCTCCCCGGCAGGAAAAAGATAAGTTCGACGCGATCGAATTGGAAACAATGGAATGGAACATGGAACCGATGCTCGTTGATCAAGAATTCTCGGCGTTCTTTACGGATCAAGACATGTTTCCAAGAGGTTCCGTGGAATTCGACAGCGCTGTGATCGTGAGAAATCTCAAACACAGCTGGGTGTCGAGGGAGAGCCTGTGCAATGTTTGCGGTTGAGACCGAAAGCAAGCGGAAGATATGTTGCCGTATAAAGAAAATTCTAATGTTCACGGGAATAGTAATGCCATTAAGAGTTTCTTGGATTGGATTATTCCCGAAAGCCAAGTGGGAAGCACTATTGCCGCGGTTCTGATCAGCTGTATTGTCGCAGTCGCGGGTGTTTTTCTGGGTGTGGTGATATTGCAGCAATACGGATTCATCTTGTTTGTTGTCGGGCCTTTTGTGCTGGGGTTGATTGCGGCGATTATTTATGGATATCATCGGCCGAGATCATTACGAAGTTGTATCGGTGTGGCTAGTTTATCGATTTTATTTCTATCCGTTGTGTTGGTCGCCATTGCGTTCGAAGGTTTGATCTGTGTCGTGATGGCACTTCCATTGGGCCTTATCATGGCTGTTCTCGGCGCCTTGCTGGGGCATTCCAACCGACGTATACCATTATCAAAGAATGATGCTTCAAGGCTGTTTGTGCTGATATTGACCGTCGTTCCACTTTTAATGGGTTTTGAATACGCAGTAAAGCCTGAACCGACGTTATTCGCGGTAAAAACTTACGTTGATATCAATGCACCGGTTGAAAAGATTTGGAGAAATGTCGTCGTGTTCCCTCAGCTGCCGGAGCCAAAGGAATGGTTGTTTAAGGTCGGGCTGGCCTATCCCACTCACGCAGCAATCAAGGGAGAAGGGGTTGGGGCTGTTCGTTATTGTAATTTTTCAACGGGGTCATTTGTCGAGCCGATCACGGTTTGGGATGAGAACAGGCTGCTGAAATTTGATGTTGTTGACCAACCTGTTCCTATGAAGGAAATTTCTCCTTATAAAGTCGATCCTCCGCATTTACACGGTTATCTGGATTCCCGGAAGGGACAATTCTTGCTCACAAGATTGCCCGACGGAAGGATCAGACTTGAGGGAACAACCTGGTACGCTAATAAAATGTGGCCGGAAGGATACTGGAAACTCTGGACGGATTACATCATTCACCAGATCCATATGAGGGTATTAAACCACATTAAGGCTATATCAGAAGTTTGAAGAATATTTACGTTACGTGTTCACAGAAATCACATTCTTTACAAATAGCTCCGCATAATACGGCGCCCAGAGGATGCCTTTGGAAGCGAAGCCGTTGAATATCCCTAAGCGCGGATTGGACGGGTGAAGGGCCATGATGGGTTTGGGATCGAGCATGACAGGGCGGACGGCGGCGTTGGCGCTGATGATACGCGGGTTGGACGGTATAAACTTTTTGAGTCCCTGCAGGATTTCGGCCTGTCCTTCTTCGGTCGTCCGGGTATCGATGTTCACGCGGTCATAGGTTGAGCCGGCCAGATACGTCCCGTCGGTGTTCGGCAGGCACCATTGCTGCTGGCAGAGGATGGCATCGGGTAATGAGGTCGAATCAAAGGCAATACGCAAAATCTCACCTTTGGCAAAGTTGTACGGCAGATCTTTGAACCAGGGATTGTGTTTGGCCTTAAATCCTTCGCAAAAAATAACAGAATCGAATGTCTGGTCTTTCCAGGTGATGCCGTCTTCTTTAATGATCAGGTCCTCGTAAGCGAGATGTTCCTTAATGAGCATCTGACGGTCTACAAAAAAGCGTTTGAGCTCGGTCAATAAAGCGTGCGTTTGAAGATGTCCGCCCTGGGCGATGGTGAGCGTGCCGAAAGGATCGGTGAGGCCTTTGCCGTAATGGCCGGGTTCATGGAGTCCGCTGATATAGGGTTGCGCCGAGGCAAGGCTCTGCAAATGACGGGCGCGGTCTGATTCTTCAGGGCTTCTTAAGACGCGGATGATGGGCTTCGAAATAAAAAATCGGCCCCCCAGCTCGGCGCTCATTTGATCATAAGTTGTCATGGCGTGACTGAAGAAAAGATCAAATTGGGGAAGGACAGCCAGACGTTGTCCCGTGATCGGATTAATAATCCCGGCGCTGATGATCGAGGAGGATTCGTGATGATTGCGGTCCACGATCAGCACCGCATGCCCGGCCTTGATCAGATGCCAGCCCAAAACACTGCCCGCGATCCCCTGGCCGACGATGAGAATTTTTTTCGGTTTCATTGCGACATCATATCATGGGCTTTGTTGGTGTCTATATTTGAAGTTGTGGGAAGCACGGTCAAAACCCAACGCGCTGATTGCCAATTTCCCTAATAGACGCTATACTTACCCGTCATGATTAAGCCAAATACAGATCAGAAAACCTCCAATCTTAACCGTTACGACGGGGGCGAAAAGATTTTTTTCAATCGAATTGATGAGCAGAACTAACCCTAATGTTTATATTATTGCCGGGCCTAACGGCGCGGGTAAAACTACGTTTGCCACGGAATTTTTGCCGCAATACGCCAAGTGTAAAAACTTTGTTAACGCAGATCTTATCGCATCCGGATTGGCGCCGTTTTCCCCTGAATCGGCGGCGATTAAAGCCGGAAGAATTTTATTGGAGCAGTTGCGTAGTCTGTCCGAACAAAAGGCCGATTTTGCTTTTGAATCAACGTTGTCGGGAACGGCGTATGTCCCGTTTCTTAAGAAATTAAAATCAAAGGGTTATGTAATCCATATTTTTTATCTCTGGGTGCCTAAGGTAGGTTTGTCTTTGGCGCGTATTAAAGAACGTGTTGCCAAGGGCGGTCACGATGTTCCGAGTCAGGATGTCAAACGGCGTTTTAATAAAAGTTTTGAGAAATTCCTTCATTTATATAGACCCCTTGCCGATTATTGGTCAATCATTGATAATGCTTCAGTTACACCACAGATTATTGTGAGAGGCATGGGTGATCAATTAGAGATAATTGACGAGGATTTGTATGGATCCATCGTCAAGCGAAAGGGTTCCAAATGACAAAAGCCCAACAGATCAAATTACATAAGAGCGCCGAGAAGGCCATGCGCAGCGCGGTCTTGAAGGTGGTCGAGGAACACAAGAAATCAGGTGTGCCTTTGGCGGTGTGGCAGGACGGCAAAGTAGTACGTGTTAAAGCGGATAAGCTTAGGGGCCTGTAAGCGGGATAGTGCAGATATGCGGAGCTGGGGTGGCCCAGAACCCGGGGACCCGGAAGGTATGTGGAGAAGGAGCTAAGAATGTTTCATAAAAATCTGATTTTTGTTCTCGCCAGCGCACTGGTTTTCTTAACACTGCCGGCATTCTCAGGTGACAAAGAAGAAATCCCGTTCTATCAGCCGTCCTACGTCAAGCAAAACCTGGTCACCCCCGGCGTCTTTGAGACCGAAGGATACATTACCTTTGTGCATAATCCGTTCAATGGCCAGATGCACCAGCGTCTGATTATTGTTCACGAGCTAAAAACCGGGCCTTCGGATACAGCCATCCGGATCAAGATCAAGGACGCGGAAGGGCTTCAAAAAGGCGGACATTACCGCTTCACTCTTAAAGCCGAAGATGGAAAAAAACCGCAACAATCTTTGGAACTTTTAAAGTTCAGTCCAATCAAATAGGAAGGGTGGATGTTAACTATGCGTCTATCGAACGGAAAATATTATGCATGTTTGCTCCTGGCCTTATGTGTCGTAGGATGTGGTAACAACGCTGGCAATAAAGAAAGCGACGCCGGTTCGGCGATCTCCGGACTCTTCGGGCCGTCCGAGACGGAAAAAGCGAATTCAAAGAAACGGAATGATCAGGTTCAACAATTGCAAAATCAAGCCCAGCAAATGCAGAAAGACAGGCTGGATACGT
>JAGNTT010000096.1 GCA_017987425.1 Candidatus Omnitrophota bacterium | reverse complement strand
TGCATTTCAATCCCGCTTCGATGACCGTCCATTTGGAGGAGTCGATCATGATGGGAACTTTGGCAATGTCCGGGTCGGAGGAAATGTAATTTAAGAAAGTGGTCATGGCTTTCTCGCCGTCCAGCATTCCTTCGTCCATGTTGACGTCGATGATCTGCGCGCCGTTTTCCACCTGCTGTCGGGCAACCGGAAGTGCTTCCTCGTATTGGCCGGCAAGAATAAGTTTCGAAAATTTGGGGGAACCGGTGATGTTGGTGCGTTCACCGACGTTGACAAAATTGGACTCCGGACGCACGGTCACCGCGTCGAGTCCGCTTAAGCGCAAATAGGGTTCGACTTGCGGCGGAACGCGACGGGGAAGGCCCTTAACAGCTTCGGCGATCATTCGGATGTGATCGGGTGTTGTTCCGCAGCAGCCGCCCACCATGTTGAGCCATCCGTTTTTGGCCCAGTCCTGAAGTTGAGGAGCGAGGCTTTGCGGTGTCTCCGGAAATCCCGTCGGTAAAAGGGGATTGGGAAGCCCCGCGTTTGGATAACAGCTGACGAAAATGGGAGCGATGCGGGACAGTTCCTGGATGAGCGGTCTCATTTCCTGCGGTCCGAGCGCGCAATTCATGCCTACACTTAATAGGGGAACGTTCGAAATGGAATTCCAGAATGCCTCGACCGTCTGACCGGTGACGCCGCGGATGCTTCCGGCCTGGATGAAGGTAACGGAAGCCATAATCGGGACGCTGCGTCCGGTTTCCTCGAAATATTTCTGAATGGCAAAGAAAGCCGCCTTGGCGTTTAACGTGTCAAAAATGGTTTCCACCAGGAGAACATCGGCGCCGCCGTCGAGCAGTCCTTTGACATGTTCGGTGTAGGCGCGGACCAGCTCATCAAAGGTGGTGCCGCGCGCGGCCGGATTGTTGACGTCCGTCGAGATGGAGGATGTTTTGGTGGTCGGGCCGATGGCGCCCGCGACAAAACAGCGGCGTCCCGGCGTCTTGGCCATGGCTTTGTCCGCCGCGCGGCGTGCAGCGGCGGCACCGGCTTTGGAAAGCTCATAGCCGAGCGTTTCCATTTTATAGTCGGCGAGCGAGATCGCCTGCGCGTTAAATGTGTTTGTCTCGACGATGTCGGCGCCTGCATCCAGATAGGCCGTATGGATATCTTCAATGATCTGGGGCTGGGTGATATTGAGGATTTCGTTGTTGCCCTTAAGGTCGCCCGGATGATCTTTGAAGCGCTCACCGCGGAATTGTTCTTCCGTGAGCTTGTGGCGCTGGATCATGGTCCCCATCGCACCGTCGATGATGACGATACGCTGGTTCAAAAGCTGTGTTAAAGGATGGTTCTCCCAAGACGTTTTCATGAAGATAAACATAAGTCAAACAGGTGGTATTGTCAACCCAATTATCCGTCTAAGAAAAGTCATAAGCTTATTGAAAAACCCTATTTTATGAAAGGTTTCCATGTTATACTTGAGCAAATTAAAGGACCAAAAAAAGAACAAGGAATGATATGAATAGTGAATTAACCAGTTTATGGCACAATTTGTCGCTTCTGCTGCGTTCTCATCCATGGCACGGCATTCCGATCGGCGAAGATTGGCCCAATCAGATCAACACCTACATCGAAACAGTTCCAACCGACACGGTCAAATACGAAATTGATAAAAAGAGCGGGTTTTTGAAAATCGACCGCCCGCAGAAATATTCCAGCATTTGTCCGACAGTTTACGGTTTTATTCCGCAGACCTTCTGTTCCAAGCGCGTAGCCGAATTCTGCCGCGAGCGCACCGCCCGCGCGCATATCGTCGGTGACGATGACCCTCTCGATATTTGCGTGCTGACTGAAAAAACGATCAGCCACGGCGACGTTATCATCAAGGCATTTCCCATCGGCGGTTTCCGCATGATCGACCAGGGGCAGGCGGACGACAAAATCATTGCCGTCATGCAGGGCGACGGTCTTTACAGCCAGTGGAAAGATATCGCCGATTGTCCGCGCGCGTTTATCGACCGTCTTAAGCACTATTTTCTGACTTACAAAGATTTGCCTGATTCCAATGAACGTCTCTGCGAGATCACCCATGTGTATGACAGAGAAGAAGCGCAGGAGGTCATCCGCCGTGCGCGTGAAGATTATCAGGAGAAGTTCAGCAAGCTCGAAGACATGATGAGCCAATTGAACGATTAATTTTATGCATCAAAACTAAAACAGAACAACCTCTGCATCATATTCAATGATGCGGAGGTTTTTATTTGGACTCAGAAAACTTATGGAACAAATCAAAATTCACGGCTGGAACGGCTATCGTTTTAAATCCAAATCGATCGAGATGACCGTTGTACCGGAAATCGGCGGCCGGATCATTTCGTTGTCCCTCGACGGTCAGGAAATATTTTTTGTTCAGAAAGAATATGCCGGGCAGACTTTTAACTTTTCATCCATTGCGACGCTCCGGGCTGAAAAGAAACGTTTGGGATTTCGTGTCTGGGGCGGTGACAAGACGTGGATTGCTCCCCAGAAAGATTGGTGGGAGGGTATTCCTCCGCTTGATCTGGACGCCGGAAGTTATCAGCAGAGGCTCGATGAAGATGCCATCACCATGATCTCGCCGGTCTGCCGGGAGACGGGACTGCAGATTATCCGTCAGGTCGGTCTGGATCATGACGGCGTGATTCACCTGGATCAGGAGATCGTCAATAAAGGCAAGGATACCGTGACCAAAGGAATCTGGAACGTCACTCAGCTGACACGGCCGTTCGACGTATATCTGCCTACCACCAAGAGCAAGCTGCGTTCATATCATGAGGAAGACCTGACGCTCCCGCATCATCAGATCGTCGTGGAAGAATCCAACGGCTGGTGCCGCATTCCCTGTCACGACAATCAGATGTTTAAATTCGGCGGCATGGTAGAAATGGGAGTCATAGTGTGTCTGAAGAAGATGGCCAACGGCACGCTCGCATTCGTTAAAACGTTCGATATTGACCACTCTGCCGATTACATCCACCGGTCCGCGGTGGAAGTTTTCAATGCCCGCGACCATGAATATCTGGAGGTGGAAACACACGCTTCCAGTGTTAGTTTAAGACCGGGGATGAGCTGCAAGCATTCTCAGAAATGGCATCTTCGGCACTTTACCGGCGATGTCACTCCTGATGAGGTGTTTGAACAGATCACAGGGTCCAAATATCAAAAGTCATAAGTATGGGTTCACGAATTCCTTCCAAAGCCCCGCAATCTTCCGAGGATTTACTGAACAGGGCGTTTGATTTCAGAGAAAGCCTTTCTTTGAATTCCAATGCCATGCGTCTGGTAAACGGTGTCGGAGATCAACTTCCCGGACTTATCATTGACCGTTATAACAAGCACTTTGTGATTTATGGTTTGGATGCGGGGTGGCGCGCGCAGAAAACCCTTTTGCGCGATCTTCTGACCAAACGGTTCAATGCTGAATTCATCGTCTACAAAGACCGCGCCGCATCATCCTCGCCGAACGTGGAGGAGATAAAAATTGAGACTTTGAAGGAAGGTCTTTCTCAGACAGTTGTTGAGGAAAACGGTCTCAGCTTTCACGTCGATCTCAACGACCATCTGAACCAGGGGCTTTTTCTCGATATGCGCAAGAACCGCAGGCTCGTATCGTCCTTTGCCAAAGACAAAGAAGTTTTAAACACGTTCGCTTACACGTGTTCGTTCGGCGCGCACTGCCGCCATGCCGGGGCTTCACGCGTCGTCAATGTCGACATCAGCGCCAAATTTCTTAAGAAAGGCGAAGAGAACTACAAACTCAACCGCCTGAAGACCGGGCGCAGTGAATTTATGCGCGAACACGCCATCCGTTATGTGGAACGCGCCGCCAAACGGAACAATCTCTTCGATATCATCATCCTCGACCCGCCTTCGTTCGCGCGCTTCGAGGGAAAGACCTTCAGCGTTAAAAAAGATATGGCGTCGCTCATGACCAAAGCCATGCTGGCCTTGAAAGCCCAGGGCATTTTGTTTGTCGCCACCAACTGCAGTGCCGTCTCCCGCGTTGAGCTGGAGAAATGGGCATGGACCGCGGCCAAGGCTTCGGGATCATTCATCACCGAAATCGACAAGCTCGGTCAGGACGTCGATTTCCGCGGCAGCGGCCTGGTCAAGGAGAGTTTCATGTCTGCGTTATTATTGAAGACCAAGAGAACTATCAAAGACCAAAGTACAAACCTGCCTGCCTGCCGGCAGGTGGCAAAGTAAATGACCAATGACAAATATCAAAGTCCAAAACGTTTGAAATTTGATAATTGAGTTTTGTTATTTAATTTGCCATTTGAATTTTGTGCTTCTTTGCCCGTCCTTAAAATAATGGTTACCATGAAGCGTACAACTTTAGGCAAAGTTCCCCTGGAGCGGGCGTTTTCCAAACTTGGGATAGCGTCGCGCACTCAGTCCAGGGCATGGATCGCCGAGGGGCGCGTGAGCGTTAACGGTGCGGTCATCAAGGACCCGTTATTTCCGGTGACTCCCGAAACCGCCAAGATCGCTTTGGACCGCAAGCCCATCCGGGCGGTGTCATGGCGGACCGTGATGCTTTATAAACCGAAAGGCGTCGTGACGACACGTTCGGATGAAAAGGGCCGCCCGACGGTCTTTTCTCTACTAGACAAAAAAGACGCCTATCTTCATCCGGTGGGGCGTTTGGACATGGCAACAACCGGATTGCTTCTTCTGACGAATGACACCCGGCTTTCATCCTGGCTTACTGATCCCAACAATCAGATCATCCGGACGTATCTTGTGACGGTAGAAGGTCTGGTCGAACCATCTGATCTTAAGATTTTGGAGGAAGGCATCAGGGATCAGGGAGAGATTCTCAAGGCCGAACGTGTGGTGCTGCGCAAGGGAAGCGGCAAGGAGTCGCATCTGACGGTTGAGCTGACGGAAGGCAAGAACCGCGAGATCAGGCGCATGTTTGAGGCGGTCGGCCATGAAGTCACTTCGTTAAAAAGGGTGGCGTTCGGAAGTCTGCAATTAGGGAAGCTGGAACCCGGCTGTTACCGCGATGTCACCTCCAAAGAACTCGTCTCGGCCTTCGGAGCGATACCGATTAACCCGGATTTTGCAGTGCAAAATCCGCCCAGGCCTCTAGGCCTGGGTCGACCGATTCAATCTCGAAGAGATTGAATCGCGACTGTTGAGGTAATCCCGGATTTCTTCCTGTGTAATTTAGTGTTATGAGTTATCGACGATCTCGCCGCCTCCATGAAAATCCGGGATAAAGTCTAAATTTATCCTTCACTTTTTGATATTCTCGGGATAGGATAAAACATTTCGTGTTATCGACTTAAGTAGCTCAAACGATAAAATCAGGCGCGTGAACAGGGATTTCCCGTTAATATCCATCAATAGATCGTAATCAAAGGAATAATATGAAGACGAAAGAGAAAAAAGTGTTGGTGGTGGACGATGATCCGGTCGTCGTAAGGCTGGTCAAGGAACTCCTCAAATCGCAGGGATATCAGGTTGAGACCGCCAAGGACGGAATCGATGCGATGGTGATAGTGAAAAAGGAAAAACCGGATCTCATCGTTTTGGATATCATGATGCCCGAATTAAACGGCTACGATGTCTTGAGGACCCTTAAATTTACAGACGAATACAAAGAAATCCCCGTGCTTCTTCTGACCGCCCGCGAGCAGGAGCTCGATAAACGTATCGGCGAAATGATGGGCATCGATTATCTTCAGAAACCGGTCAACCGCGAGTCGTTCCTTGAGAAAATCAATAAAGCCCTCAAAGCTTAATGAAAATTAAATTTTTGACCTTTATTCTATGCAGTGTCGTGTTCGGTGCGGCAACGGTCCGCGCCGATGATGCTCTTTTTAAAAAGAACAATCCGGATATTTTCAAATACGAGTTTGCGAGCAGCTTCATCATCAGCATGGGATATCTTGAGAAGGTGGACGAGCGCTGGAAAAAAGCGGAAAAAGCCAAAGAAGAGAATGATGAGGCGGGTTATATTCAGTGGAACTTGGACCGTCTGTCCCGCGACAACATGGATTTGCGGGTTGCCAAAAATTATCTGGTCAAATACTTCAATGTCGGAAATCCGCTCATCCGCAAGGTCGTCGATTCGTATGCGTACTCCTGCGATCAGCTGATCGAGCTCAACCGCCAGGAGCGCGATCTTTGGAGCCGGATGCACCCGGAGAATAACGAAGGCGAATCCCCGGATGATGAAAAGGTCAAGGAGTTCGTCGATGAGCAGGAAAGTCTGGCCTTGGATCGCAAATCCATCATGCAGGCATTTCTCGAGACTTCGATTCTGATGACCAAGGTGCTATTAAGCGAAGACAACAAAGAAAAACAGGCCCTCAAACGTCTGGCGCTGACCACCAACCAGCGTGACCGGCTCATCAAAAAACTCGATGCCTTTGCCGGCGATAATCTCGATTGGGGTATGAAACCCGGACAAACTTTTTTACAGGGGGCTGAGGCGAATATCCGCGAAATTTTGGAAGACCCTGCGTATCAGAGTGCTGATGAATGATTAATAGTGGATAGTAGATAGGTGATAGTTGATGGGATGGTTACTATCGACCATCTACAATCAACCATCAACTGGAATAAAGTCCCATCCATCCCGCAGTTCATTCAACCTTTCATATTTCTTCATGACCAAGACTGACCGTCAAAATCATTCATTCCCATTCGAATGCCCCGAGGTTCGCGTTGTCGAAGCGTCAGCCGGTTCGGGAAAAACCTTCGCGCTTGCCAAACGGTACGTTCAGCTTCTGATCTCGTCCTCCCATCAGGAATCCGCGCTTCGCACGATCCTTGCCATCACATTTACCAATAAAGCCGCCATCGAAATGAAGGCGAGGATCCTTGAATTTCTTAAGAAAATCGCTTTAAGCAAACTTTCCGCAGCTGAATACAAAGAGATTGTCTCTCCGCTAAATCTCACCGAGGAGGAGGCGGGCGGCCGCGCTTTCCGCGTTATGGAAGCGCTGATCCGCAATTACAACTTTTTTCAGGTCCAGACCATCGACAGCTTCATCAACGCTCTTTTAAGCGGATGCTCCTTCAAGATCAATCTCTCGGCCAATTTCGACATCCGCCGCAACACACATGAATATATTGCCAAGGCGCTCGACCGTCTGATCGACCGGGCCGTGACGGATAAAAAA
>JAGNTT010000009.1 GCA_017987425.1 Candidatus Omnitrophota bacterium | reverse complement strand
CTTTGAGCCGTCCTGCGATCCCTGTATAATCCGTAAAGAAAGTTTGCCTAATGGTAGCGCCTTTTGATATTATGAATCCGCATTATTCCGATAAAATCTTTCCAAAATACCAACAAGGATAAACCATGAATGTTTTATTGACCGGCGCCGCAGGAATGCTGGCGGCGGAAGTCGAACCGGAATTAAAAAGAAACGGTTTTAAAGTGTCCGGCTATGACGTTAATCAGCGTCTTCCCGACATCCGTAAATTGGATATTACCAGCCTTGAAGACGTGCGTAAGGCAGTTGAGGAGATAAAACCTGACTATATCTTTCATTTAGCTGCAGAAACTGATGTGGACCGGAGTGAAAAAGAACCGGACCATGCCTTCAAAGTCAATACGATCGGCACAGAGAACATGGCGTTGGTATGCCGGGAATCCGGTATTAAACTGGTCTACATCAGCACCGCCGGCGTTTTCTTCGGTGATAAATCCGAACCGTATACTGAATTCGACGCGCCCCGTCCCGCGAATATTTACGGAGTCAGCAAATTGCAGGGAGAATTTTCCGTTCAGCGTTTATTGAGCGAATATTTTATCGTGCGTGCGGGCTGGATGGTGGGAGGCTGGGAAATCGATAAAAAATTTGTCTATAAAATTGTCCAGCAGCTGAAAGAAGGCAAGACGGAATTAAAAGTTGTTTCCGATAAATGCGGCAGCCCTACGTTTACCAAAGATTTTGCCAAGAATTTAGTGGCGCTGGTTAAGACGGGCCGTTATGGTCTATATCACATGACGAACCGCGGCAGCGGTTCCCGTTATGACATAGCCGTGAAAATCGTTGAGTTTATGGGACTCAAAGGCAAGGTGACGGTAAATCCCATTAATTCCGCCCAATTCCCGTTACCGGCCCCGCGGGCGCGTTCCGAAATGATGCAGAATTATCATCTTGATCTCATCAATTTGAATCTAATGCCTTCCTGGGAACAGTCCCTGGAAGAATACATCAAATTAAATAAAGACAAATGAAATTAGTCAGCGTTATTATCCCAGCTTACAACAAAGCGGAATATACAAGGCGCACTGTTGAAAGTGTTTTGGCCCAAACGTATTCTTCGCTCGAAGTAATCGTTGTGGACGACGGTTCGACGGACAATACCGCCCAGGTCATGGCCGCCTTTAAGGACAGGATCCGGTATATTTTGAAACCCAACGGCGGCGCCTGCAGCGCCCGTAATGCAGGCATCAAAGCAAGTTCCGGAGAGTATATCGCCTTCATTGACTGTGACGATTTGTATGAGCCGCGTAAGATCGAGGTATGCGCGGATTATCTCAACTCGCATCCCGAATACGGTTTCGTGCACACCGCCGCCAATCTTATCGATCATCAGGAAAGAGTGGAAGGCATTTACGATCATCCTAAAAGCCGCCGTCTGGGATGGATTACACGCCGGCTGATTTTGGGAAATCATATTTGTAACTCGACGGCATTGATCCGGCGGGAGATTTTGTTCAAGGCGGGATTTTTTGATGAATCCATTTTTACGCCGGGGGATTGGGACCTGTGGCTGCGCCTTTCCGAGACGGCGCAAGTCGGCTATATCCGCGAGCCCTTGACCAAATACAGGATTACAGACAATTATATTTTTAACCGCCTTGAACTTGCCCAGCGGGAAGAACTTTACGTAATTGAAAAGTTTTTTCAACGTCATCCGGACGGTCGTTTACGCGCGCGGGCTCTCTCGAATCTTCATTTGCGTTTCGCACAATGTCATTATGTCAAAAATGACGGGCCCCGGTATCACGAAGCCTATACAAAGTCGTTGCAGCTAAACCCTTTGAATTTTAAAGCCATCTTAATGGGGGCCGGCGCACTCGTGGCGTCCAAGAATTTAAAGACGGAATTAACAAGGCGCATTCTTCGCTACAGCACAGCTAATGAGCCCGCGGGCTCCCGCTGACTGACCAGAACAAATGGAGGTATTAACATGAACCAGTCTGCATCAACAACGCTCAGCAAACAGATTGAGGGAGTCAAGGTTAAGAGTCTGAAAATTATCCCGGACAATCGCGGTAAATTGATGGAAATGCTCCGTTGTGATGACGACATGTTTGAACAATTCGGCCAGGTTTATTTCACGACGGCCCTCCCCGGCGTCATCAAGGCATGGCATCATCATAAGCAGCAGGCGGATAATTTTATTTGCGTCGCCGGACGGGCAAAAATAGTTTTATATGATGCCCGGGAAGATTCCCCCACGTATAAAGAGATCAATGAATTTTATGCGAGCCTGGATGAACCGAAGCTGGTTCACATACCGATCGGTGTTTACCATGGTTTTAAATGCGTCAGCCAGACGGAATGCATGATCATCAATGTGATCACTAAAGTCTATGATTATAAGAATCCTGACGAATTCAGGGTCGATGCCTTTGATCCGCAAGTCGGATATGATTGGAATAAAGATTAAATGGAGAAAGTGTTGAAGGGAATTATTCTTGCCGGTGGTAAAGCCACCCGGCTTTATCCGACGACGCGGGTCGTCTGCAAACAGTTGTTGCCGGTTTATAATAAACCCATGGTTTATTATCCTTTGTCCGTCTTGATGCTGGCCGGCATCCGCGATATTTTGCTGATCAGCACTCCTGAAGATCAGCCCAGTTTCAAGAGTTTAATCGGCGATGGGAAACAGCTGGGCATCCGGGTGTCCTATGCCGTTCAGAGAGAGCCCAAAGGGATCGCCGAAGCTTTTATCATCGGAGAGAAGTTTATCGGGCAGGATAGGGTGTGTTTGATTTTAGGGGACAATATATTTTTTGGTCACCAGCTTTCACAGTATCTTCAAGAGGCATCTTTATCTAAAGAAGGAGCCACGATCTTTGCGTACAGTGTGAAAGATCCCCAGCGTTACGGGGTTGTGACTTTGGATAAGAAACACAACGTGACATCGATTCTTGAAAAGCCCAAGAAAACAAACTCTTCCTGGGCGGTGACAGGATTATATTTCTATGATCACCATGTGGTTCAAATTGCTAAATCTTTAAGGCCCTCGGCCCGCGGAGAAATTGAAATCAGCGACGTGAACAAAGCCTACATAGAGCGGGGAAAGATTTCCATCAAGTTCTTGGGACGCGGCTTTGCCTGGCTGGATACGGGCACTCATGATTCTCTGATTGATGCTTCTATTTTTATCAAGACTATCGAAGAGCGGCAAGGTATGCAAGTCGGTTGTATCGAAGAAGTTGCTTATAACAAAGGTTTTATCGGCCGGGAGCAGTTATTGAAGCTTTCCAAAGATATAAAAACAGGTTATGGGCAGTATTTGGAGAACATCGCGCGATCCCGGTCTTGACCCGCAAACTCAAATTAAAAAAATAAAAAATGAAGTGAACGTAATGAAATTAAGCGTTTTGGTGCCGGTCTATAATGAACGGCAATGGGTTGAGGAATGCATCGACCGTGTGACGGCCCAGCGTGTGGAGGGTGTAAAGGCGCTTGAAGTTATTCTCGTCAATGACGGTTCCACCGACGGGACCGACCAGGTCCTGGATAGGATTCGGAAAAAACATCCGGAGGTCGTTAAAGTTATTCAGCACGAGAAGAATCAGGGCAAGGGGGCCTGCATCCGCAGCGCGGTCGCCGCGATGAGCGGCGACATTTGCGTCATCCAGGATGCCGATCTCGAATACAGTCCGGCCAATTACCCTGTCCTTTTGGGACCTCTTGTTGAAGGCGTTGCGGATTGTGTCTACGGATCCCGTTTTCAAGGCGATCAGCCCAAGCGCGTGTTGCTTTTTTGGCATTACCTTGGAAATAAATTTCTTACCTTCCTGAGCAACATGTGTAATAACATCAATATCACCGATATGGAAACAGGGTATAAGGCCTTTCGATGCGACGTTCTGAAAAAAATCACGATTGTTTCCTCCCGGTTCGGGGTCGAGCCGGAGATCACCGCCAAAGTCGCCCGTCTGAACTGCCGGATGTATGAGGTCGGCGTGAGTTATTTCGGCAGGACCTATGCCGAAGGAAAGAAGATCACATGGGTGGACGGGATCAAGGCGATCTTTTCAATCTTGCGTTTCTGGATCTTCCGATAATGACCGATACTTTGACTGCCGCCATACAGCCTCATTCTGAATACTGCCGGCTCGACCTTTTGGGTGTGAGGGTAAGCGATACCAACATCCCGCAGGCTGTCGCCACCATCGACAGTTGGATTAAAAAAAGATTGAAGACATACGTGTGCGTCGCGCCGGTGTCCACACTGGTCGACTGCCAGAAAGACGGCGATTACAAGACCGTTGTCAATCGGGCGGGTATGGTGACGCCCGACGGTATGCCTGTCGTCTGGCTCGGCAAATCCAAGGGTAGCAAAATCATCGCGCGTACCTATGGGCCCGATCTTCTGACCGCGGTCTGCCAGTATGGGACAGACGTCGGGTACAGACATTTCTTTTACGGCAGTACGCCGGAGACGCTCGACCGTTTGGAAAAGAAATTGAGCGAGAAAGCACCGGGTTTGAATGTCGTCGGAAAGATTTCTCCGGATTATAAAACGCGGGCGTCCGTGGAAGGCAGGGACGTGATTGACCGAATCAACCAGGCAAAGCCGGACATTCTCTGGGTCGGCCTCGGTTCGCCGAAACAGGATTTCTGGATGAGCCTGAACCGCCCGTCCCTGGACGTCCCGGTAATCATCGGCGTCGGGGCGGCGTTTGACTTTCTTTCCGGAGTCAAACCGCAGGCGCCTCGATGGATGCAGCGGAGCGGGCTTGAGTGGGTGTTCCGGCTCTGCAGTGAGCCGCGCAGGTTGTGGAGAAGATATCTGATCGGAAATTCCGCGTTCGTCTACTATGTCTGCCTCGACTGCGTGAAGAATTGTTTAAAAGGAAATAACAGATAGCAAGCGGTTGATGGTTGATAGGTGATGAACCATCAGCCATCAGCCATCTGCTATCAACCATCCACCACTTATGTTCAGAATCAATCGATATCTGCTGACCAAGCTGGCTTACATGGCCATCGATATTTTTTGCATGTGCCTTGCTGTCTATCTGGCCTGCAAAATCCGACCCAACACGCTTTCATTTCCCGTCACGTTTCACAATGTCTTCCTTGATGTCGAAAGCCCCACCCGGTCGTTGCTTCTGATGTGGATACCGATCAATATTTTCATCAACAATAATAACGCGCTGTATGAGACGAAACGCGAAAAGCTCGAGAGCGTCGAGATCTTTCAGGTTGTCCGCGCCGTCGCTATATCGGCATTGCTGACGATCGTCTCAATTTATTTGGTCAAGATTGAGCAATTTCCGCGCGGGGTGCTCTTTATGAGCACGGCATTTATCGCCGTTTTTTTCTCGGTGTGGCGCATTGTGAAACGCATTTTTGTCGAGAGCTTGGTTGCCCAGGGTTTTAATAATTTTAACGCGCTGGTCATCGGCGCCGGCAAAGTCGGACTTATGCTCGGACAGGAACTCCGCAAACGTAAGACACTCGGGATCAAAATCTGCGGTTATCTGGATGATTTCAAAGTGCAAAGCGATGTGCCGGGGCATACGAAAATCTTGGGGAAGCTCTCCGAATTTCCGGTGATTGCCAAGAGGGAATTCATACATCAGGTGTATATCACGATCCATAACGATTCGCTTGTTTTTTCAAGGATACTCGAAGAGGCGCGCGATCTCGGCATCGCGGTGAGAGTGGTGCCTCAAGGGTATGAGTTGATGCAAAACGAGTTTAACAAGTACAATATCGGGATCATTCCTGTTTTGGAATACAGCGATGTCCGCAATCTTCACCGGCATCTTGGAAAAAGGTTTTTTGATCTGGTGGCCGCATCACTGCTTTTCGTGATGATACTTCCTTTTATAGCGGTTTTGGCTGTCTTGGTTAAACTCGACAGTCCCGGTCCGGTTTTTTATTTCTCCAAACGTTACGGACGGCGCGGCGAATTATTCCGCATGTTTAAATTCCGCAGCATGGTCGAGAATGCCGACGAGCTCCTGAAAGAATTAAGACGCCATAATGAGGTGGACGGCCCGATTTTCAAAATGAAAAGGGATCCGCGTGTGACGCGCATGGGGGCATTTTTACGCAAGTTCAGTCTGGATGAGCTGCCGCAGATCATCAATGTGCTGCGCGGCGAGATGAGTCTTGTCGGTCCGAGACCGCTGCCCATCGAACAGGTGGAACGCGAAGATTTCCGTCAGTTAAAACGACTGGACGTCCGTCCGGGGATCACCGGTCTGTGGCAGATCCGCGGCCGCAGCGACGTATCTTTTCAAAGGCTGGTCCGCTGGGACATCTGGTATATAAACAACTGGTCATTCTGGCTCGATCTGCACATCCTTTGGCAGACCATTCCCGTGGTTTTGAAAGGCCGCGGCGCGTATTGATTGGAATTTTGATATCTCTGGGAAAAGTTTTCATTTATAATGGGAAAGTTTTTTATTCGTCTGCCAAATAATATTATCTAAGTGAGGGTATTGTGAAAAAAGCTCTGATCACCGGTATCACAGGCCAGGACGGTTCTTATCTCGCTGAATTTCTGCTTCAAAAAGGCTACGACGTTTATGGAATCATACGCCGGTCCAGTCAGTTTAATACCGGCCGCATCGACCATCTTTACCAGGATCCGCATGAAAAGAACGTGCGCCTGCATCTTTTGTACGGCGATCTTAACGACGCCAGTTCGCTGAATCATATCGTCAAAACCGTCAAACCCGACGAGATTTATAATCTCGGCGCCCAAAGCCATGTCAAAGTAAGTTTCGAAGTGCCGGAATACACGGCCGAGATCACGGCGCTTGGAACCATCCGCCTGCTGGAAGCCATCCGCGATTCAGGAATCAAAACCAAATTCTATCAGGCATCGAGTTCGGAGATGTTCGGTGATGTCCTTGAAATCCCCCAGACGGAAAAAACGCCGTTTAACCCGCGCAGTCCTTATGCCGCCGCAAAGGTATACGCCTATTGGCTGACGATCAATTACCGCGAGGCCTACAAAATATATGCCTGCAACGGTATTCTGTTCAATCATGAATCACCCCGACGAGGAGAGACGTTCGTCACGCGCAAGATCACGATGGCGCTCGCGCGCATCAAATACGGCGTCCAGGAAAAATTGTACCTGGGAAATCTGGATGCCAAACGCGACTGGGGTTTTGCCGGCGATTACGTCGAGGCCATGTGGCTTATGCTCCAGCAGCCCAAGGCGGATGATTATGTGATCGCAACCGGTGAAACGCATTCGGTCAGGGAGTTTTTGCAGGAAGCCTTTAGTTATGCCGGGATGGACTGGAAAAAATATGTCGAGATCGACAAACGTTATTTTCGTCCGACGGAGGTCGATGAACTGTTGGGCAGCACCGCCAAGGCGCGCCGGATTTTAAAGTGGAAGCCCAAAGTCAATTTCAAGAAGCTCGTCCACATGATGGTGGATGCCGACATGGAACTTGTGCGCAAAGCAGTATTCGGTACGCAAGAGAGGGGCTCGGATTAATATGTCTTTCTGGTCCGATCAAAAAGTTTTGGTGACCGGCGGCGCCGGTTTCCTGGGACGTACCGTCGTTGATCTCCTCAAAAAGAAAGGCTGCCGGAAGGTTTTCGTTCCTCTGCAGGAGGATTACGACCTGCGCAAGAAGAGCGCCATCAAGCGCGCCCTTAAGGATTCCGATCCGGACGTTGTTCTGCATCTCGCCGCTGTCGTCGGTGGAATCGGCGCCAATCAGCGTCATCCCGGACAATTCTTCTATGATAACATTATGATGGGCGTACAGTTGATTGAAGAGTCGCGCAAGTTCGGCGTCGATAAGCTTGTCGCCATCGGTACCATCTGTGCCTATCCCAAATTTGCCAAGGTCCCGTTTAAAGAAGACGATCTTTGGAGCGGGTACCCTGAAGAAACCAACGCCGCCTACGGTCTTGCCAAAAAAATGCTGCTCGTCCAGTCGCAGGCTTACCGTCAGGAATATGATTTTAATTCCATCTATCTTCTGCCGGTCAATCTGTACGGGCCCGGCGATAATTTCTCCGAGAAATCTTCGCATGTCATCCCTGCCTTAATCAAGAAATGTCTCGATGCCAAAGATTCCGGCGCGCCGGCCATAACGGTATGGGGGACTGGGAAAGCTACCCGCGAATTTCTGTATGTCGATGATGCGGCCCAAGGCATTGTCCTCGCGGCGGAAAAATATAACGGCGCCGAACCGGTGAATCTGGGCGCGCACAGGGAAATATCCATCAAAGAACTGGCCGAGCTCATCGTCCGTCTGACCGGATACCGCGGAAAGATTGTCTGGGACGTTTCAAAACCCGACGGACAGCCGCGCCGTAAGCTGGATATTACAAGAGCTCAAAAGGAATTTGGATTTAAGGCGAAAATCGAGTTGGAAGATGGAATCAAGAAAACAATCCAATGGTACTTAAAGCCCCCAAATAGATAGGTTGTAAAGCTGTTGTATGGATAACATCAAGCGTGAAGCTATAGAACAACGATTTAACCGTATCGTTGTTTTCTTTTGTTGCCTTTTGGTCATCGCCCTGCCGATTTCGATCGCTCTCGTCGAATCCATGGCAGGGTTTGTGATTTTATTATTTTTGACTAAGAAAATTCTTTTATGCCGGCATGACATCGAGTGCGGCCGGAAGCCCGATCTGTGGGGATTTATTATCCCGAGAGTTGAGGGCAACAGTCATCTAAACCGTGCGGCCGGAGTATACCTTGGTTTTGCTGCCGTCTCTATTATTTTCAGTCAGTTTCCGATGGAAAGTTTTACCGCGTTTATCGGTAAAGTGCTTGAAGGGTATTGTTTGTATGTCTGTTTTGTCGATTGTATCAAGACCCGAAGACACCTGAAGAAAATCATCACGGTGGCCGTTTTGACTCTTCTGTTGATCGCAATCGACGGGATCGCGCAGTTTTTCTTGGGTTTCGATATTCTTCGTCATCGTCCAATTTTTGCACGCAGGGCGTCCGCAACACTTCGCCATGCCAATGATCTGGGCGCCTACCTGATAACTTTCATTCCTATTGTGTTCGCCATTTTATTGTTACCGCTTCAGAGGGGATCTTCTCTCATTAAAGAATGGAATAAAGGTTTTCTAGGGACCGATGTGGCTTCCAAAGTCATATCGGGGTTTACATTTTGTTTGACGCTTGTCTGTTTGGGATTGACATTTTCGCGGGGGTCTTGGGTTGGATTCTTAGTTTCGATCATCATTTTCGGATCGATTTTAAGACGGTACTTGGTTCATATTTTGATCATCAGTCTGGTTTTTCTCATTGTCTTCTTGCCTTTTTTGTCCAAGATCCGGGATGTTTCATTTACATCGGATAATGTCACCATAGAACGGGAGTACAGCCACATTGATCCGACACCGGAAAATTTAGAAAAAATGACGGAGGGGGAACGCGCGCGGGTCGCTATTGCCCATCGATTGAATCTCGGAATGGGCAGGTTTGGTTTCTGGGAGGAAGCAACAGCGCTAATTAAGAAATATCCTTTAACCGGAAGCGGCCTGAATACCTATTCCAAGCTGGAAAATATGTATGCGCATAATTGTTATCTTCAGATGGCGGCCGAGATCGGAATTCCCGGCCTGTTAGCTTTTCTGGTCATGGTTGGAGTGGTATTTCTGCGCGCGCTGCGGTCACTGGCGGAACTCAAGGATCCTTACTGGGAAGCGATGCTGGTGGCATTTTTATCCGGCATGGCAGCTTTTCTTATACAGAGCTTTTTTGATACGACCCTTTATTCTGTCCAATTGGGAGCTCTGTTCTGGGTCATGGTAGGGCTTATTGGTGCTGTTTCCAGAGTCAGGCTAATGAATTGACAAAGATAGAAGGTTCGCTATAATAGGGAACAATTTTTGCTTCTCTATTATAAATTTAAGGAGTTAGTACACTATGAATAAGAAAACCATCAGCGATATCGATATCAATAATAAAAAAGTCATCATCCGCGCCGATTTTAACGTTCCTTTGGATGATGCCAAAAACATTACGGACGACCGAAGGATTACGGCGAGCCTGCCGACCATCGAATATGCCCTCAAACAGGGTGCGTCCAAAGTGATTTTGATGAGCCATCTGGGACGTCCCAAAGGTGTGGGTTTCGAAGCGGATTTCTCCCTTAAGCCCGTTGCGGTTCGCCTCAAAGAGCTTCTGAAACAAGATGTTCTGATGCTTGCCGATAGTGTCGGCGCTTCCGTCAAAGATCAAATTTCCAAAAGTAAAGAACGCGTTATTCTTCTTGAAAATCTGCGCTTCCATAAAGAAGAAGAGAAGAACGATCCTAATTTTGCCAAAGAATTGGCGTCTCTCGCCGATGTTTATGTCAATGACGCCTTCGGTACCGCACACCGCGCGCATGCCTCAACCGCCGGCATCACCCAATATTTACCCTCCGTTGCCGGTTTCCTCATTGAAAAAGAACTGAAATATTTAGGCGAGGCCGTAGCCAATCCGAAACGTCCTTTCGCCGTTATCCTGGGCGGAGCCAAAGTTTCGGACAAAATCCTTTTAATCAAAAATCTTTTAAACAAAGCCAATACGATCGTCATCGGCGGGGGAATGGCTTACACATTTCTCAAGGCCCAGGGCAAGAATATCGGTAATTCGAAACTCGAAGCCGACAAGGTTGAAACCGCCAGGCAACTGCTGGAAGAAGCCAAGGCCAAGGGCGTTGAAATTTCTCTGACCACCGATTTTGTGATTGCGCCTAACTTTCAGTCGGATGACGCCAAAATCGTCGATGAAATTCCCGACGGCTGGGAAAGTCTGGACATCGGGCCCAAAACCCGCAAGGCGTATAAAGAAACTCTTTCCAAAGCTAAGACCATCATCTGGAACGGTCCGTTGGGTGTTTTTGAGCGCGATGCTTATGCCAAAGGTACCCGCGAGATCGCCGAATACCTGGCCGGTTTAAAGGATGTCACGGTCATCATCGGCGGGGGAGATTCCGCTGCCGCTGTCGCCAAATTCGGTCTGGAAGATAAAATGACACACATCTCAACCGGCGGGGGCGCTTCGCTCGAATTCCTCGAAGGAAAAGAACTTCCCGGCATCGCCGCTTTAAACGACAAGACTGCCAAGGCGGGTGCTCATGCGTAAGATCATCATTGCCGGCAACTGGAAACTCAATAAGACTTTGTTCGAGGCCATTGACTTGGTCAACGGTCTGAAGCGTGAACTCGTGGATGTGAGTGCTGTCGATATTGTGGTCTGCCCGGTCTTTACCGCTTTATCGGATGTCAAAGACACTTTGACGGATACCAACATCGAAGTAGGCGCTCAGAATTTGTATTGGGAAGATTCCGGGGCGTTCACCGGCGAAGTTTCGGCGCCTCTTCTCAAGGACCTTGGTGTTAAATACGTCATCATCGGCCATTCCGAACGCCGTCAGTTTTTCGGCGAGACTAATGAAACCGTTAATAAGCGCATCAAGGCCGCTTTAAAGCATAAATTGATCCCGATCGTCTGCGTCGGCGAGAATCTTCAGGAACGCGAGGCCAACAAAACGTTTGATGTGGTACGCGATCATATCGAAGGTTCACTCGCCGGTTTTACCAAGGATGAAATCAAGGAAATGGTGATCGCCTATGAACCGGTCTGGGCGATCGGCACCGGGAAAACGGCGACGGCCCAGCAGGCGCAGGAAGTTCACAAATATATCCGCGGATTATTAGAGAAAATTGCCGGGGTGGAAGTCGCACAGGCTGTACGCATTCAGTATGGCGGAAGCGTGAAGGCCGAGAATACAGCGGAGTTGATCGGTCAGGAAGATATCGATGGTGCGCTGGTCGGCGGCGCAAGTCTCAAGGCCGATTCATTTGCGGCGATTGTGAAAAACAGTGTTACTGTCGCAACGAAATAGAAGATTTAACGCGGTTGAAATTAATAGAAGTTAGTAGAAATTGAGAAATTAGAAAGACTGTGACTTAGAAATTGAACGAGATGCTTTTGCCAACAATTTCTTAATTTCTATTTATCTCTACTAATTTCAATGTCCATGTAGTCTGTTATTAAGGAGATTAATAATGATGACGTTCATTCTGGTGATCCATGCGATCGCGTGTATTTTGCTGGTGCTGACGGTTTTGATGCAGGCCGGCCGCGGCGGCGGTTTGACTGAAACTTTTTCGGGAGCGGAAAATGTGTTCGGCGCTCAGACAAGTGACTTTTTGGTGCGTGCGACGTCGATTTTGGCCGGAGTCTTTTTCACGACTTCGCTTATCCTGGCTTTCTTTTCTGCCCATCATGATCGTTCTTTGATGGCCAATCAGAAAATCGTGGTTCCTGCGCAAACTTCGGCTGCAAAAAATGCGGCGGCTCAAACTTTAGATGAGGCTGCCAATGCGGTTGGGTCAGTCAATGCTCAAGTGCAGCCTGTTGTTGACGAAGCCACGAAGGCCGTGGAGGCCGCTCCTGCCGCAGCACCGCAGCAATAACGAATTCCGTGGATGATATCCATGGCTCTTTATCCGGTGTCTCGCCGGATAAATTCCCGAGGGGTTTCCGGTGACGGTGATTGCTCGCCTTAGAATTTTTATTTCCCTCCTTGTAGCTGTATCTCTAATATCTTTTTCTTTCCCTGTTCATGCGGAATCACCGTCGTCCAAATATGGCGGACAATTAGTATTTGCGACAACGTCCGACCCGAAATCATTCAATGACATGGTCGCCAAAGAGACGTCAACCAGTATGGTGACGGCTTTTTTGTTTGAAGGTCTGACCAGACGCAATACCGAGACGCTCAAAGTCGAACCCAATCTCGCGGAGAGATGGACGGTTTCCGAAGACGGATTAACCTGGACGTTTTTTTTGCGCAAGGACGTCCTCTGGAGCGACGGGGTTCCCTTGACGGCCGATGATGTCGTCTTCACGTTTAATGATCTCATTTTTAATCCGGATGTTGCTAATTCCTCAGCGGACATCTTTACGATCGATGGTAAACCATTTAAGGTTACCAAGGTTGATGATCACACCGTGCAGTTTGTGCTGCCGGTCAAATTCGCGCCTTTCCTGCGCAGCATGAGCCAGCCGATATTTCCGAAACACAAACTTGCCAAGTCCGTCGAGGAGAAGAAATTTAATTTCACATGGGGCATCGATACCGATCCCAAAGAGATCGTCGGTCAGGGAGCGTTCATTCTTGCGGAATATCATCCGGGAGAAAGCATCATACTCAAGCGCAACCCTCTTTTCTGGCGCACAACCGCCGAAGGGGAGCGGCTGCCTTATTTGGATGAGATTACGATCGTGATCGTCCCCAATGATGATGTGGAGCTTCTCAAGTTTATAGATGGAAGTCTCGATTATTATGATTTGCGCGGGACCGATTATCCTTTGGTTAAACCGCTGGAGGCGAAAAGGAATTTCACTATTTACGATATAGGCCCTTCCATGGGCAGCAGTTTTATGGTTTTTAACCTGAATCCCGGCAAAAATCCCAAGACACAGAAACCTTTCGTGGATCCGGTCAAATCGGCGTGGTTTAATGATTTGAATTTCCGTCAGGCTGTGGCCCATGCCATTGACCGCGACCAGATTATTAAAATTGTCCTGAACGGTTTGGGATATCCGCAGTATTCCCCCATCGGTCCCGGTGACCCGTTTTTTAATAATCCCAATGTGACCAAATATAATTATGATCTGAAGAAGGCGCGGCAAATTCTCGCAGACGCCGGTTACATCGACCGTAACAAGGATGGTTTCATTGAAGACCCAAAAGGGAACACAATTGAATTTAATTTGACGGTGAATGCCGGCAGCGGCGCAGGAATAGATATTGCGGCTATCATCCGCAATGATCTCGAGGGCTTGGGGATGGATGTCCGTCTGCAGCCGTTGGAGTTTAATACGCTGGTGAGTAAACTGACGTCTACCTATGAATGGGAAACGGTTGTGCTGGGGCTGACGGGAGGGAGCGAGCCGCACTTCGGTAAAAATGTCTGGACCTCCGACGGGCAGCTGCATATGTGGAATCCCAAGCAGGAAAAGCCGGCGACCGCCTGGGAAAAAAGGATCGATGAGCTTTTTTCGCTGGGTGTACAGGAACTCAATCAGGACAAGCGGAAGGTTTTCTACGATGAGTATCAGCAGATCGTCTCCGACAACCTGCCGCTTATCTACACGGTTTTAAGCGCTCGTCAGGCGGCTGTACGCAACAAGTTCGGCAATCTGAGGCCCACCAGTGAAGGCGGCGCCATTCACAATATCGAAGAGATTTACGTCAAACCGGAATACCGATAATGGCCCGATTTATTCTTCAGCGAATTTTAATCTTCATTCCCATGCTTCTGGGGATCACGTTTTTGACATTTGCCCTCATGCGCCTCACGCCGGGCAATTATCTGGACTCAATCCGAATGGATCCGCAGAACTCTGAGGAGACCATCGACCGTTACAAAAAGCTTTATCAGCTCGACAAGCCGTTGCTGCAGCAGTACTGGCATTGGGTGCGCAATGTCCTGCGTCTGGAATTCGGTTATTCATTTCATTATAACGTGCCGGTGTCGAACATCATCGGCGGTCGTTTGTTCAATACATTTATTTTGTCGCTGGGCGCTTTTCTGGTGACATGGCTGATTGCCTTGCCGCTCGGAATATGGGCGGCGCTCCGCCGTAATCAATGGCCGGACAAAATAATCCAGACGGTATCCTATGTGTTCTTTTCCCTGCCGTCATTTTTTATCGCCATTATGCTTTTGTTCTGGGCGAGCCAGTCGGGCCTTTTACCGTCGGGCGGGATGCGCAGTCCTAATTTCATGCACATGTCTTTACTTGAACAGGGGTGGGACCTGTTCCGTCACATGATTATCCCGGTGATCGCGCTGTCTTTGGGCAGCATCGGCTATCTGCAGAAAATCATGCGCGGCAATTTGCTTGAAGTTTTGGGGCAGCAGTATATTCTGACCGCGCGCGCTAAAGGACTTCCGGAAGGGCGCGTGGTGTATGTGCACGCGCTTCGAAATGCCATCAATCCGCTTATAACTTTGCTCGGCTATGAATTCTCGGCTCTGTTAAGCGGAGCTGCGTTGACTGAAATTATCTGCAGCTGGCCGGGGCTCGGATCGCTGATGCTCAAGGCCGTTTTCGCCAAGGACATTTATCTTGTCATGGCCAGCATGCTCATGGGATCGCTCATGTTTATCATCGGAAATTTACTGGCGGACATCGCGCTTGCCAAGGCGGATCCGCGGATCACTTATGGAAAACGTTTGTAAACCCGTCAGCGAACTCGGTCTGCATATGCGGAAATTCGGCAAGAACCGCATGGCGGTCGTCTGTGTCTGGACGCTGTTTATTTTATACGCCGCCGCTATATTTGCGGATTTTCTGGCGCCGTACTCGTACAAGAATGAAGACCGCACATATTCGTATTGCCCGCCGTCTCCGATTCGTTGGATGAAGGACGGAAAATTTGTGGGTCCATACGTCGGCAAAGTGGTGCTCAGTTACAACGAACTTCACGCGCGGGTTTATACTACGGATGAAAAGGTGATACATCCGATCAAGTTATTTGTCAAAGGCGAACCGTATCGTTTGTTAGGTTTTATCCCGGCGTCCCGGCATTTATTCGGAGTGGATGAGCCCGGCCGCATTCATCTTCTGGGCGCCGATTCGCGCGGCCGCGATATTTTTTCACGCATCCTTTACGGTTCCCGCGTATCGCTGTCGATCGGTCTTCTGGGTGTCGCGATTTCATTTACTCTGGGACTTTTAGTCGGCGGCATCGCCGGTTATTACGGGGGATGGATCGACGGATTATTAATGCGCTTGTGTGAAATGCTTATGATGGTTCCCGGATTCTATCTGCTTTTGGCGTTTCGCTCGGCGGTGCCGGACAATTTTAATTCTCTGCAGGTGTATTGCGCAATCGTCGTAATTTTTGCGTTTATCGGCTGGCCGTCTTTGGCGCGCATCATCCGCGGTATGTGTCTTTCGCTTCGAGAACGGGAATACGTACTTGCCGCCCGGACGATGGGCGTGTCGGATTTGAAAATTATCATTTCTCATCTTCTGCCGCATACCGTTTCATACACGATCTTTGCCGTGATGCTTTCCATTCCCGGTTACATTCTGGGCGAATCGGCGTTAAGTTTGATCGGTCTCGGTATTCAGGATCCGTACGCCAGCTGGGGGAATATGCTTAGCGAAGCCATGAGCATCGTGCGCATTCAAGTCGCACCGTGGATCTTGATGCCGGCCGCGTTTATTTTTGTGACGGTCTTTTGCTTCAACATTATCGGGGACACTTTACGGGATTGTCTGGATCCCATGCTCAAACCGGCAGGAAAGAGTAAACAGTGACGAAACCTGTCTTAAAAGTTGAGGGGCTATCCGTGGCTCTTGCTGATGATCCGCAGCGCAAGATCATCGAGGATGTTTCATTTACGGTCCTGCCGCTCGGCATCGTCGCGATCGTCGGAGGTTCCGGCAGCGGGAAAACCACGACGGGATTAAGCATCCTGCGTCTTTTGTCCGATGCGCTTGCCGTTTCCAGAGGGAAGATATTATTTAATGGAGATGATTTACTGGCGGCGGATGCCCTGCGGATGAATTCGGTGCGTGGCAAAGAGATAGGCATGGTTTTTCAGGACCCTCTGCAGGCGTTCAATCCGGTCTTTCCGGTGGGTTTTCAGGTCGGCGAAGTCTTCAAATATCACACAAAGTTATCCGCCTCGGAAATCCGACAAAGCACGCTCGATCTTTTCGTTCGCGTCGGCCTTGATGATCCCATGCGCGTCTTTAAAAGTTATCCGCACCAGTTAAGCGGCGGGATGCGCCAGCGCGCGATGATCGCCCAGGCGGTGGCGGCCAAACCGTCGTTGCTGATCGCGGATGAGCCGACGAGCAGTCTGGACGTGACCCTTCAAGCCAAAATTTTGGAGCTCTTTTTGAAGCTGCGCGATGAATACCGTTTGTCGATGATTTTGATCACGCATGATCTTGGTATCGTCTCTCACATAGCCGATCATGTCATCGTCATGGAAAAAGGATGCGTCGTCGAATCCGGAACGAAGAAGGATATCATCGCGCACCCTAAACATAAATACACCCAACAATTGATGAGGACGTTGAAAGACTGATGCTCTGCGAACTAAAGAACGCTAAAAAACATTTCTCGCTCGGTTCACCGTTTTGGGGCGCGTCCAAAGAGATCGTCAAGGCCGTCGACGGCGTCGATTTGTCGCTGATGCCCGGAGAAACTTTTTCCGTGGTCGGGGAATCCGGCAGCGGCAAGAGCACTCTGGCGCGTCTGGTATGCGATTTATACCGTGCCGACGGCGGGGAAGTGCTCTTTGAAGGCAGTAATATTAGGGGTATGGACAAAAACCAGTATCGCGCATACCGCCGTTCGGTGCAGATGGTCTTTCAGGATCCGTTCAGCAGTCTCGACCCGCGTTTTACGGTGGAAAAAATATTGAAGGAAGCTTTTACTCTTGAAACAAAGGTTGACGGGGAAGAAAAGCTGGAGAGAATCAGGGAGACCTTAAAGGCCGTCGAACTTCCGCATGACATTTTACTGCGTTATCCTCACGAATTCAGCGGAGGCGAGCGTCAGCGTCTTTCCATTGCGCGCGCCGTTTTAAGCCGTCCCAAGCTGGTCATCCTCGATGAGGCGGTCTCATCACTGGATGTTCTTGTCCAGGGACAGATCCTCGATCTTCTGTCGTCACTTAAAAAACGTTTCGGGCTGACATATCTGTTTATTTCCCACAATCTGCGTGTGGTTGCAAAAATCTCTGATAAAATAGCCGTCATGTACAAGGGGAAGATTGTGGAAACCGGGCCTGCCCCGAAATTGGTCAGCCATCCTGTCCATCCCTATACGCGTGAATTGTGGAGTGCCGCCGTCGAATATGTTCCGCGGCACGAGAACCGCTCATGGTCTTTGCCCGCGGACGGCCGCGGTAAATTTTTTACCAAAGACCATTGGGCCATGGATACCGTTAATTAAGGAGACACTGTGAGTGATTTCTTTTACAGGACGTTAAGCCGGATCACCGGTTACTTTGCCATCGGGGTGCTGTTCGGCTTATATGCGCTTTCCGCTAATGTCGAAATCAAAGACCTCGATCTCTGGCTGCACCTGAAGATGGGAAAGTTCATCATCGAAAACGGCTACGTTCCGAACGTGGATGTGCTTTCCGCTTCGATTGCTGGACGGCCCTGGATCAATCACGAGTGGCTTTTTCAGGTTATTGTTTATTCGATCCAGAATTTGTGGGGATTTGAAGGTTTGGCGACCATGCAGGTGCTGCTGGTTCTCTTGACGTTGACCATCCTTCTCTTTTTGGGATACAGCGAACGCCGTCAGGGCCTGATCGTTTTTCTTCTGCTGCTTATCCTTTTTAACTACCAGATGCGTTTTACAACCCGTCCGGACCTCTTCAGTCTGCTGTTTTTTGTGCTATATATGCAGCTTCTGTCCACCAAGCTCCACGAGAAATGGTGCGTTCCGGCCATATTCCTGATTCAGGCATTGTGGACCAACATCCACGGTTTCTTTTTCTTCGGGCCGATCTTTGTTTCCATGGCTGTGCTTGCGGAATTCATCAAACGCAACGTTCCTCTTCCTTTCGAATGGAACGCGATCGGTAGGCTGACCGATGAGGAATACCGCCGTCTGCATTTGATCTGGTTTCTCGTCATCGGCGCGTGTTTTCTCAATCCGTGCTTTGTTGAAGGCGTCATTTACCCGATCAAAGTTCTTATGCACATTGGCGGGGACAATAAAATATTCTTCAAGTATATCGTTGAGCTGCAGAAGCCGATCCCGTCATGGGATTCGTTGTTTGCCCGAGAAGGGGAATATCTGCATTACCGCCTTCTGATTGCGATATCGCTTTTAAGCTTTTTCTTTAACCGCCGCAAGCTCGACATCGGGGCCCTGATATTCTGGCTTGCCTTTCTTGGTTTTTCATTGGCCGCTTCGCGCAACCTGGTATTCTTTTCGTTTGCCGCTTATCTGGTGACGATCGTCAATATGTATACCATCCGTCTGGATGACATACTGCCGCTTCGGTTTTCGGATGAAAAGTTCAAGCACATCACCGTTATCTTTGCCAAGATCGGGCTCATCATGTGGATGATCAATTTCGGCGCCGGCTTGATGAACAACGGCTATTTCAATTACGATACGTTTGAACGCAAAAGCGAGTACGAAGGCATTTCATTGCGGAATTTTCCATATCATGCCGCCGATTTTCTTGTCGAAAATAAATTCAAGGGCAACCTTTTCAACGATTTTAATACAGGGGCCTATCTCATCGGCAGGACATATCCGAATGTCAAATGCTTCATAGACGGAAGGACTGAAGTTTACGGCGCCGACTTCTTCACCAACCAGTACCTGAAGCTTTGGGGGGAAGGGGATTCTAAACTGTTCGACGAGCTTTCGGAAAAATATAAATTCACCGGAGCATTCTTGAATTCAAACTCTTACCCTATCCCGGAGAAAACAGTCAAGATATTTAAGGACCGCAAGGATTGGGTGCCGGTTTATTTTGATTATGATGCGCTGATTCTTCTTAAAGACATCCCCCAGAACAAAGAAATCATTGACCGTTTCAGGATAGATTTCAAGACTTGGAAGCCGCAGGAGTTTGATCTTCACCGAGTGGGATCTAAACCTATTACAGCGCTGCTGCAGCTCAATAGGGCTTATACGCTGACTAGTCTGGAAGAGTATCAGCTGGCTTTGAACGAACTTGATATGGCGGCCGATATCGCTCCCCAGAGCGTCGAGATCTACAAGATAAGAGGCAGAATTTACGATGCTCTTAAGAATTATCCTGAAGCGTTTATTAATTATCGAGTTGCTTCAAGCATGTACCCTGCGGATCCTGATCTGCGCGGTAAATTGGCGCTGGCCTATGAGAAGGTCGGCGATTATAAAGGCGCTATCGAACAGTTTGAAAAAGCCGCGCGTGCGGCGCCCGGCAATGAGAAGTACATTTACGGCCTTGCCCGTTGCCACGCGCTTAACGGAGAAATCGAGAAGGCCAGGGAATTCTTACACAAAGCCATCATGATGGAACCTAATAGCAGCGAGGAATTGCTTAAGATCGGTGATATCATGTACGAGAAAAAAGAGTATGAACGCGCCTATGCCATTTACAGCAAGGCTCTCTACGGCAAGAAGGACTGGGATCATGTCCATTACAAGATAGGCGTTGCGTCTGTCGCGCTGAAGAAGTTTGACGAGGCCCGCCTTCATTTCCAAATGAGCACCGAAGTCAAGCCCGACGGGGAATACGCTCAGAAATCCAGGGATGAATTGGCAAAGCTGCCTGAAGAAAACGATTCGAAGAAATAAGATCAAAGGACAGGTTGATGATGAGAGACGTTTTAACATTTATTCTGGCGGGAGGAAAAGGCGAACGGTTAAATCCGCTGACCCGCGACCGGGCCAAGCCGGCGGTTCCGTTCGGCGGTATTTACCGCATCATTGATTTTACGCTCAGTAACTGCGTGAATTCGGGATTGCGACGCATTTTTCTTCTGACCCAATACAAATCATTTTCCCTTCAGCGCCATTTGCTCGAGGGATGGAATATTTATTCCAACCAGTTGGGCGAGTTTATCGACATCATTCCCGCCCAGCAAAGGATCGGCGCCGATTGGTACAAAGGCACGGCGGATGCGATTTACCAGAACATTTATGCCATCCAGGATTACAGTCCCAAACTTATTCTCATTCTTGCCGGCGACCATATTTATAAAATGGATTACCGCAAGCTCATTGATTATCATCTCGAGCGCGGGGCCGATATGACGGTGGGATGTATCCGCATGCCGAAAGAAGAATCGATCAATTTCGGGATCATCGAGGTCGACGGTAAAAATCAGGTTTTCGGTTTCCAGGAAAAACCGGCGCAGCCGCACACTATTCCCGGCGCCCCCGAGCAGATTTACGGCTCGATGGGCATTTATCTTTTTAACGCCGATGTGCTGCTTAAAGAACTTGAAGCGGATGCGCGCAGTTCCGACTCGGGCCACGACTTTGGCAAAAATATCATTCCGCAAATGATCGCCAAGAAGATGAAGGTCTTCGCCTATCAGTTTGACGATGCGGCGAACGTGTCAACCTACTGGCGAGACATTGGAACACGCGACGCCTATTACCAGGCGAACATGGATCTGGTAGGTCCTAACCCGAAATTCAATATGTATGATAAAGCCTGGCCGTTAAGAACCTATCATCATCAGTATCCGCCGATCAAGGTCATTACCGGAGGGATTCCCGGCTGTACAGGGGCCATCGAAGATTCGATCATCGCCAGCGGCTGCGTTATCGAGGGGGCCAAGGTCGTGCGTTCGGTTCTTTCCTCGAATGTGTATGTTAAATGCAATGCCGAGGTCACCAATTCCGTCATTATGGCGGGTGTTGTTATCGGCGAGGGCGCGCAGATCAGGAACGCCATCGTGGATAAGGACAACATCATTCCGCCGGGAACCAAGATAGGTTTTAATCTGGAGAAGGAACGGGAAACATTTGCCGTCACCGCTTCCGGCATCGTGATTGTTGCGAAGAGAACGCCTTTGTGATATTTTGTGGTTCGATTTGATGGGCTTTTTTACCTGAATTGTAGCTACGAACCACCCTAAGCAAGTGACTAGCAAAGCGAGGAGCGAGCGAAGGGTTTCTTTATAAAACCATTAAGAGGCAAGTTTCATACATGATTGTCCAACCCAAAATCCGCGGTTTTATCTGCACAACTGCACATCCCCAGGGCTGTGCCGCCAATGTTCAGGAACAGATCAGTTACGTCAAAAGCAAAGCGCCTGTCACAGGCGGGCCGAAGAAGGTTTTAGTTATAGGCGCATCGACCGGTTATGGACTTGCTTCGCGCATTGTCGCAGGTTTCGGCTGCCAGGCTGCTACGATCGGTGTCTTTTTCGAACGTCCCCCGGAAGGTAAACGCACGGCAACCGCGGGCTGGTACAATTCGGTGGCGTTTCAGAAAGCCGCGAGAAGTGCCGGTCTGTATGCCAAAAGTATTAACGGGGACGCATTTTCCGACGAGATCCGCCTGCAGACTGTCGAACTCATCAAAAAAGATTTAGGCCAGGTCGATTGCGTCATCTACAGTCTTGCCTCTCCCAGACGCACACATCCCAAAACGGGTGAAGTTTATAAATCCGTACTTAAGCCCAAGAGCGGCACGTATACCAACAAGTCGATCGATTTCGAAAAGAATGAAGTCATTGATGTTACTTTGCCTGTCGCAACTGAGGAAGAAATTCAGCATACTATTATGGTCATGGGCGGTGAGGACTGGCAGATGTGGATGGATGCGCTCGATAAAGCAGGAGTGCTGGCCAAAGGCGCGGTCACGGCGGCGTATTCTTATATCGGGCCCGATGTGACAAAACCTGTTTACCGCAACGGAACTATCGGCGCCGCCAAAGATCATCTTGAGGCGACCGCGCATACGCTCGATGCGTTCATGAAAAAGAATGGCGGCCGCGCGTTTGTGTCTGTAAATAAAGCTCTTGTTACTCAGTCCAGTTCCGCGATCCCGTTTATTCCGCTCTATTTTGTATTGCTGATGAGAGTCATGAAAAACAAAAATATCCATGAAGAATGTATCCATCAGATTTACCGTTTATTTTCAGACAAGCTCTATAACGACCGTCCGTTTTCCCAGGTTCCCGTAGACTCTCAGGGCCGAGTGCGCGTGGATGAGCTCGAAATGCGCCAGGATGTTCAGGATGAAGTCTCTGTGCTCTGGAAGAAAGTCTCGACGGAGAATGTCCGGGAAATCGCCGATGTGGAAGGTTATAACCGGGATTTTCTTAAACTTTTCGGATTCGGTTTTGCCGGCGTAGACTATGACGCCGATGTCGATGTAGAGCTCCCGCTTGATTAGCCCGCCGTTTTAAAAAATCCCGATTAATTCGGAGAGTAATAATTGCTTAAAAATGTTACATCTTGCACTTTTCGAAATTCATTAAAATGTTTTCGTTTCGAATGTAAGGTAAATATTCTGAACCAATTAAAAATAACATAAATGTTGATTGACACCCCCCGTATTATTTAATAGATTGTCTTTAAGAAATTTTTATTGTATTTATTTTTCCTCTAAGTCTACATACAAAAGCGGGGTGACCGTATGGATGAAAAAACAATTTTAACCATCGATGAGCTGGCCGAATATCTGAGGGTGAAAAAACGCACTGTTTATGACTGGGTTAAGAAAGGGAAAATTCCCGCAATTAAAACAGTAGGACAGTGGCGTTTCCGAAAAGATAAGATCGAGGAGTGGTTAGAGACCCATAATTGAGGAGGTCTTGTATGGGGGATGTAAAGCGTAACGTTGAGGCGGATTTACGCGAATTAGTCGCTACGATATTAGAAGTTGAACCTAACACTATTGATGAGCAGGCCAGTTTCGTCAAGGACCTCGGTATGGATTCCATGATGGCTCTCGAAATTCTCGCCAGTATTGAGAAAAAATACAAAATTGTCATCCCCGAAGAGACGTTAGCGAAATTCACCTCTCTGGATCAAACCGTCAAGATAGTTGAGCTAATGCTCGAGAAAAAATAATCCCCAAAAATTCCCGCCAGTGTTCAAGGAGATGGCATGTATTTTAAAAGGTTAGAAATATTCGGTTTTAAGTCGTTTGCGGACAAAATGGTCCTGAACTTTGAACCGGGTATCACAGCCATCGTCGGGCCGAACGGTTGCGGCAAAAGCAATGTTTTCGATTCCATCCGCTGGGTTTTAGGCGAGCAAAGCGTCAAAGAACTGCGCGGATCCTCCATGGAAGATGTCATCTTCAACGGAACCGATAAGCGTCCCGGTTTGGGTTTCGCCGAAGTAAGTCTGACCTTTTCCAACGAATCCAGATCTCTTGCCATCGAATATGACGAAGTCACCATTTCCCGCCGCTTGTTTCGTTCCGGCGAAAGCGAATATCTCATCAACAAATCGCCGGTTCGTCTCAAAGATATTGCCGAATTATTAATGGGAACCGGCATCGGTGCCGAAGCCTACTCGATGGTCCAGCAGGGACGCGTCGATCTTGTCGTCAGCGCGAAACCGGAAGACCGCCGCATCATTCTGGATGAGGCCTCCGGCATTACGAAATACAAAACAAAAAAGCGCGAGGCTTTAAACCGCCTTAAAGATACCGAGAATAATCTTCTTCGTATTAACGATATTGTCGTCGAGGTCAAGAAGCAGATTGCCACCACCGAACGCCAGGCCAAGAAGGCTCAGAAATATAAAGAGGAGTTTGAACAGCTTAAAGGTTATGAATTTGTTCTGGCCGGTTACCTGCTCAGTCAGCTTGAAGCGGAAAAGCAGGGACTTGAAACGAAAAGCCGTGAGTTGAAGGAGCATGAAACTCAACTCGCCGCTCAGATTGAAGAGATAACAAACCTGATCGAATATGAAAGCGGCCTTCTGCAGGACCTTGAAGAAAAAATCAACGAATATAAATCGCAAGAAATACGGATGGCCAACGACATTGAGCTTAACGTCCGTCAGGTCGGATTCAACGAAGAGCGCATTGAAAGTTTGAATGACAACGCCCAGCGTCTTGTTCAGCAGAAGAAACAGCTGGAAGAACGCTGCGCCATTCATCAGCAAAAGATCGACGAGCTAAGCCGCGAACTTGCGCAGTTAAAGGAAACCATTGCGCTGCATGATGAGAATCTCGCCCGCAAAAAAGAAGATCTCAGCGGTCTTCTCAAGACGATCGAGGAAGCAAAATCCGCGATTAAGGCGGATGAGCAGAAGATTTTCGATTTGAATTCCCGTCAGGTTTCGATCAAAAACCATCTCACCGAGGTTATGAAGGAAATCCAGGGATGTTTAGCCCGCAAGCGCCGTCTGGAAGTTGAAAACACCAAGGTCTACAGCGAAAAGTTGGAGGCTGAGTCCAAGCTGTCGACGATCGACGAAAATATTTTGCAGTCCCTGACTGCCTTTGCCGCATTGCGAGAACGGTTTGCTGCTGAGCAGGGCGTACTTTATGAATCCAAGATCAAGCTCGACGCGGCGGAGCGTTCGTTAGTTGAGTTGGAAAAGAAAAAACTTTTCCTGGTCTCTCAAAAAGAATTCATCGAAAAATTACTCGTACAGTATCAGGACAATCCCGATCCCGTCGTGGAAACCCGTTTCTTTTCCGCTCTTCCGCCGCTTGAAAAATATGGCGCGATTATCGGTAAAGTTAAACAGGTTGTGGATGTAGCACCTGAACGCCTCGACCAATTAAAGGCCCAGTTTTCCGAATACAATGTGGAGAAGCTTTACGAAATTATCTGTGAAACCAAGTTTATCGAACAAAATCCCGAGGACGTCGAGGCTAAAATAGCAGCGCTCGAACAGAACATCCTGGACGCCACCGCCAGCATTCATCAGATTGAGGAGGAAGTGGCGCATCAGTCAAACAGGGTTGAGGAATTAAGCAAAGAAATTTTAACTCAGGAAAAAACTCTGTCTGTATTCGAAACGCAGAAAACTTCCGTCGTGCAGGAAACCGGCAAGCTGATCGGCGAGTTGGATTTGATTATCCGTGAACTTGCCGAGACGGAAACTTCGCTTGCCACCTTTAACGACAAAGAAGCGCAACTCGGTTCTCAATTGGATACGATGATCCAGGATTTAAAAAGATGCCAGCAGGAAATCCGTGAGAGACAGGATGCGATTGCCGCCCAGTCCCGTCAGAGGGAAGAGGTTTCGATCGTTATCGCCCAAATGGAGACTGAGCTTCAGTCATGGAAAGACAAGGAAGCGAGCCACGGTGAAATCCTTCGCGGTTTTAACGAGACTTTTGAATCGGATCGCGCTCAAGTCAATGTCATCGACGGTGAAAGCGCGGACATCGAAGCCAAACAGCGCAAAATCTCGATCGAGATCGAAGAGCTCAAGTTCAAGATCGAAGAATTGAAAGTTTCCAAGGAGTCCTTCCACAGCAGTTACAGCGATTTCGACATTCAGCGCGTCGAGAAATCTCAGCGCATCAACAGCTGCCGCGCACAGCATTCGTCTCTGCACAATCAGCTGGAGACCGCAAAGACCGAGCTTCATGGTCATCAATTTAAGGAACAGGAAATTTCCTACAAGCAGCAGAGCATCAAAGACCGTCTCTTTCAGACGTACCGGATCAGTTTTGACGAAACGCCTGTGCAGGAAAATGCCGAAAGCCAGACTCAGCCTGAAATTAATATTGAAGAATTGAATCTGTCCATCGAAACGCTGCGCAAGCGGTGCGAGGGATATGGCGCGGTCAATCTGGTTGCCATCGAAGAGTATGAAGAGCTCAAAACGCGTTTTGAATTCTTGACCAAGCAGCAGAGCGATCTTCTGACAGCCCGCGAATCACTTATGCAGACGATCTCCAAGATCAATCGCGAAACCAAAGATATGTTCATGGAGACCTTCGCCAAAGTCAGCGAGGAGTTCCGCGTTCATTTCCGCATGCTCTTCGGCGGCGGGGAAGGCCAGCTGGTTCTGTTGGATCTGGATAACGTTCTCGAGTGCGGGATTGATATCATAGCCCGCCCACCGGGAAAGAAGCTGCAGAATATAAGCCTCATGTCGGGCGGGGAGAAGACTCTGACGGCCATTGCCCTCATCTTTGCCGTGTTCAAGGTGAATCCGAGCCCGTTTTGCGTGCTCGACGAAATCGACGCCGCATTGGACGAATCGAATGTCGGGCGTTTTGCCTATATGCTCAAAGAATTTGCCAAGATCGCCCAGTTTATCGTCATTACCCACAATAAAAAGACCATTGCTCATGCGGATGTGATGTACGGAGTCACGATGCAGGAAACAGGCGTCTCCAAGCTGGTTTCAGCCAAATTTAAGCAGGAAAAGGCTGTTGTGGAGCCTGCCGAACCCTTAGTAGCTGCGGCCGGCTAGGCCCCTGGCGATTTATAGAAATTTTCAAAATAATTAATTTTGTGTGAATGTTTCATGGTTCCAAACCTTTGTTGTATATTGACTTACAGGCTTGGGCATGCTTTTGGCTCCAAGAAAGCGGTTTCTTGACACTGGTATAGTGCCGTGTTATACTTCTGCAATCTAAATCGAGTAATTTCAATATGTTGATGGATTTCATCAAAAACATTAACTGGCTCGATATCTTAATGGTAGGTGTTTGCGCCAGAGCGGTTTTTGTCGGGGCTAAAACAGGATTCATCACAGAGTTTTTCAAGTCTCTCGGTATCATATTTTCGATCTTTATCACGCTGCATTATTTTAGTACGGTAACTGTCATTCTGTCGGCGCACGTCAAGCTTTTTGCGTTGCCGACGCTTGCCGTCTTAGTGTTTTGCGCGTTCTGGGCCTTGACGACATATCTGTTCAAGCTGATTCGTGAAGGTCTTATGATGGTTTTCTCAGTTCAGGCCCATCCCAATATCGACCGTTGGGGCGGGATCCTTTTATCTTCTCTTAG
>JAGNTT010000095.1 GCA_017987425.1 Candidatus Omnitrophota bacterium | reverse complement strand
GCCCTTTATGCTTCGGAACATGGTTTTAAAGTCATCACATCGAGCCTCGGGCTTTCCCGCTGGAAAAATATGGAACAGATCAACGGCTGCGGCGAAAGGGCCGCCGCCCGTTATTCGGACATGACGTACTGGACGTTCAACTGGCGCAAGCATGGCGGTTCTCAGCGGATGTATGAGATCGCCAAACGCGAAGAATTCTATCAGCAGGAATATTGCGGTTGTGTGTATTCGCTGCGTGACACCAATCTCCATCGGGTTAACCGCGGCGATGCACGTATAGACATCGGTAAAAAATTTTATTCTTTCGGCGAACAAAAGCAAATGGAAGAGGCTCTCTCGGCGGAGAAGCCGCAGGCCATAGAAAAGGTTTAGATGACAAATCCTGCCAAAATTACAGAGTCCGCCGGCGGCATTGTGCTTAACGATGAAGGCAAAGTCCTCGTGGTCAGCCAGCACGGCACCTCGTGGTCCCTGCCCAAAGGACACATCGATCCGGGTGAAGACGCACTCACCGCCGCCCGTCGGGAAATCTATGAAGAATCAGGCGTTTCCCAAATTGAACTTTTAAAAGATTTGGGAAGCTACCAGCGCTACCGGATCGGTCAGCATGGAGGTGATGACCGTTCCGAATTTAAGAAAATTTATATTTTTGTATTTCGGACAAACCAGAAGGATTTAAAACCGATTGATCCTCACAATCCTCAGGCTGTTTGGGTGGACAAGCATAAAGTTGCGGACATGCTGACCCATCCCAAAGACCAGGAGTTTTTTAAATCGGTGCTCGACAAATTTTAAGTAAGGAGATCATGTGAACGCTTATAGAGACTTCGGTCCTTTCGATGGGAAAATCTGGCTCAACGTGGCCAGTGAAGGGCCAGTGCCGCATACGGCTATGGAGGCGCTCAAGGACGCCGTTGAATGGAAGCTTCAGCCGTTTCAGTTGACTGTTTCGAAATTTCTTGGAGTTCCGCAGCAATTAAGACAGGCGATTGGTAACCTGATTCATGCGGATCCGCATGACATTATTTTAGGAAACAGCGCCACGTACGGCATTAATCTTCTGGCCAACGGTCTGACTCTGGTTCAGGGCGATGAAGTGCTTCTGATGCAGAATGATTTTCCGACCAATCTTTTGCCTTGGATGGCGCTCAGGAAAAAAGGCGTGCAGGTGCGTGAACTGAAACCGAACGGCCATGTGCTGACACTGGATGAAATTAAAGCGGCGGTCACACCGTCGACCAAAGTGCTTTGCCTTTCCTGGGTGCATACATTCACCGGGCACAAGATCGATCCGGTTGCGATCGGCAATTTCTGTCGTGAGAAGGGGGTCATTTTTGTTTTGAACTGTTCGCAGGCGATCGGCGCGTTCAGCGTCGATATTGCCGCCCTTCCGGTGGATGCAGTTGTTTGCGCGGGATACAAATGGCTTCTGGGGCCGTACGGCACCGGTTTCTGCTGGATGAAACAGGAGGTCCGCGAAAAACTTCAGTACAACAGCGCGTACTGGCAAACCGTTCTCGATGAACAGCAGCTCAACAGCACCGATCCGGTCGGTTCTTTTGAACTCAAGACTGCTCGTCATTACGATGTGTTCGGTACGGCGAACTTTTTTAACTATGTGCCCTGGACCGCGTCCATCAATTATCTCGGCAAGATCGGTATGGACAAAGTGACGCAATATAATCAGCAGCTTGTCGGCATGATCATTGACGGCATCGACAAGAATCAATTTAAGATTATTTCTCCGACGGAACCCGCAGCGCGGTCGAACCTGGTTGTTTTTTCTCATCAGGATCCTCATAACAATGCGGCTCTGATGAACAAGCTCAAGGACATGGGGATATTTCTGGCGTTCTGGAAGGGAATGCTGCGCGCCTCTCCGCATATTCATAATACCCGCAACGACATTGACCGTTTTATAAAAGTCCTTAACTCCTGTTTGAACACTCAAAATGAGCGGACTAATCCTAATACCAACGTCCCGAAGACGGAGGCTCCGAAGACCGATGCAATCAAAACAGATGTCCAAAGGAATGATATCTCAAAATCAGATGCTTCAAAAATTGACGCCGCAGAAGACGATGTCCCAGAAAACGATGTCAGAGAAAATGATGTCGCAGAAAATGACGTCCCCGAGTCCGGTATTTCAAAAACCGACGAGTAGTCCGTACGTCATTAAGCGAAGGTCGTCGATTCACGGTTTTGGTATTTATGCCCGTAAGGATATTCCCAAAGGTGCGCGGGTGATTGAGTATGTCGGGGAACGTGTCACGCACAGAGAATCCGAAAAACGCGCGGACCGCGATATTTTTGCATCCCAGGCCGATGCCGAACACGGCGCCGTGTATATTTTTGTTCTGAACAAACGTTACGACATCGACGGTAACGTTTCCTATAACACCGCCAAATACATCAATCATTCCTGCGACCCGAACTGCGAAACCGAGATCATTCGCGGAAAGATATGGATTATTGCCCTGAGAGACATTCCTAAAGGCGAAGAGTTGAGCTATAACTACGGATATGATCTTGATGATTGGGAGAAGCATCCCTGTTTATGCCAAACGGATAAATGTATGGGGTATATCGCTTCCGAGGAGCTTTGGCCGCGACTTCGCAAGCTGATCGAAAAGTCGCGTCTGCCGAAGAACGCCTTATGATGAACATTCTCTGGGCCGGCATCGGAGGCGCGCTGGGTTCGATGGCGCGTTATCTGGTTGTGATGGCGCTCGGCCGGTCCCTGTCTAATCCTGTCTTTCCATTCGGAACTCTTGCCGTCAATGTCGTGGGCTGTTTTGTTATCGCCTTCATCGGCGGGCTTGCCGCCGATAAAATCAACCTGACCGCCGAAGCCCGAGTCTTTATTTTTACGGGCATCCTGGGCGGCTTCACGACATTCTCCGCGTTCGGCTATGAAACCTTTTATCTCTGGAAAACGTCCCACATGGCTTTGGCATTTTTGAATGTCCTGGCCAACTGTATTCTCGGGTTTGGCGCGGTATGGCTGGGGCATGCGGCTGCTAAAGGGATTTGACCGGCCTCTTCATGCGAACTTAACAAGTTCATCATCGGAACTTAACAGCAGCCCTGTAAATTTACCAGTGTTTCGGAGAATTTATGATTAAGGTATTGTTTGTTTGCATCCATAATAGCGCTCGAAGTCAGATGGCCGAGGCATTTGTTAACAAATCCGCCAAAGGTAGAATATCAGCGCAAAGCGCGGGACTGACGCCAGGACGGTTAAATCCTTTCGTAGTCGCCGCCATGTCGGAAATAGGAATTGATATTTCATCTAATCAGACCAAGGGTGTTTCGGCGTTCCTCGATCGTCAGGAAAGCTTTGATTATGTGATCGCGGTATGTGATGAGGCAAGTGCTGAACGTTGTCCCAATTTTCCGGGAAAAGCGCAAAAGCTGCACTGGGGTTTTGAAGATCCTTCCAGTCTCGACGGTACTGATGAAGAACGAATGGCGAGAACGCGTGCAATCAGAGACCAGATTTGTTTAAAGGTGGAAGGCTGGGTGAACTCAATCTTACAGGTAAGGGCGTAGAAATTTATGAAGAACAAAATTGCCGTAATCGAAGACGACCGCGATATTAATGAACTTATAACGTATAACCTGCAAAAAGAAGGTTTCAACATCATCCGTTCGCTTGACGGCGGTCAGGGTTTATTTTTGGTCCAGAAAGAACATCCTGACCTGGTGCTTCTGGATTTGATGCTTCCCGGGATGGATGGGCTTGAGATATGTCAGGCTTTGAAGCAGAACAGCGCCACCAAAGATATCCCGATCATCATGATCACGGCCAAGGGGGAGGAATCCGACGTGGTCGTCGGGCTCCAGATGGGGGCGGATGATTATATCGTCAAGCCCTTCAGCATCAAGGTTCTGATGGCCCGCGTTAAGGCGGTGTTCCGCCGCGACCGGCAGGTCAAGACGTCCGGCGCTTCCCAATCGGTCCGTGATTTCGGCGGAATTGTCATCGACCTTCCCAAACACAAGATAACTGCCAAGGGTGAAAATATCGTACTGACGGCTATTGAATTTGCGATTTTGGAATTTTTGTCGCGTTCCCCGGGCCGTGTCTTTACAAGGGACCAGATTCTGGATAATGTGTGGAAAGAAGGCAAATTTATAATCGACCGGGCGGTTGATGTTCACGTGCGCGGACTTCGCAAGAAGCTTGGGGAATCCGCCGATTATGTGGAAACTGTCCGCGGAGTCGGTTACCGGTTCAAGGAAGAAGAATGATCCAGTCTTTGCGCAAGATGCTTAAAAGGCTTTTATTTTCGTACATGCTGGTTATTTTTTTCGGTCTTTTATCCTTGTTATGGATTTTGCACATCCCTGTTGTGAATCCGTTCATTCTATTGTTGATGTCGTTCGTGCTGGCCCTGTGCGTCATTCTCGTGACGCGCTTCTTTTATATCAATCCCATTCTTCTGATGAGCGACGTCACCCAGCGTATTAAAAACGGCGATTTTTCCAGGCGATTAAATATCCATTACCATAATGAATTGGGAGACCTTGTGCGGAACCTCAACGAGATGTCGGAAGTCCTGCAAAATCAGATTCAGACGATAACCAACGACAAGAATGAGGTCCAGGCCATCCTTTCGAGTCTGGTGGAAGGTGTCGTGGTCATCAACGCCGACGGGAAAGTAATGTATTTGAGTCCGAATTTCTGCGATCTTCTCGATGTTCGCTCGCGCGATGCCAACGGGCGTCTGTATTGGGAGGTCATCCGCAATCAGGAAATCAATGATTCAATCAAGGAAGCCATCGCCCATAAAATTGCCGTAAAAAAGAATATCGACGTTATCGGGCCGCAGGATGTTTATTTCAGTATGCAGGTTTCTCCGGTCATGAACGATGAAAAAAATCTTTTAAGCGTGGTCGCGATCTTTCACGACATTACCGAGCTCAAGAAATTTGAACGTCTGCGAAGCGAATTTGTGGCTAACGTGTCGCATGAGTTAAAAACCCCCCTGACATCCATTAAAGGTTTTGTCGAAACGCTTCAGGGCGGCGCTTTGAAGGACCCTGAGAACGCCAAACGTTTTCTGGATATCATTGATAAACAGACCGGCCGTCTGGAAAATCTCGTCAATGATCTTTTGACATTGTCGTCGCTGGAATCGCAGGAAATGCCCATGGATTACCGGCAGGAGGGGGTTGATAAAATTCTCTCATCCGTCATTCATCTTCATAAATCTCAGCTTGAACGAGGCGGACATAATCTCGATGTTCAGATTTCGAGTGATCTGCCTCTGGTTCATGTCGACCGCCAGCGCATTGAACAGGTGTTCTTGAACCTCTTGGATAATGCCGTTAAATTTACTCCTCAGGGCGGGCGCATCTTGGTGCATGCGCTTCGCGACGGTGATTTTATCCGCGTGGATATTCGCGATAACGGTATAGGGATCGCTTCCGAACATATTCCCAGATTGTTTGAGCGTTTCTACCGTGTCGACAAAGCCCGTTCCCGTGAACTCGGGGGAACAGGCCTCGGTCTTGCCATCGTTAAACACATTGTCTCAGCACACAGAGGAAAAGTTTCCGTCGCCAGTAAAATCGGTGACGGCAGCACTTTTTCCGTTTTTCTCCCCGTGAATTTCATTTAATAATTTGTTCATTCGTCTGCTCCCCTGTACAATAAATTTTATGGAGCACATCGACGCGTTCACACTTTCCTTGCTCGGGTATGCGCGGGAGCTTTTTGTCCCGATCCTTCTGGGTTTTGTTTTCAGCGGGCTCATCAATGAATTTGTCCCCGAGAAATCCGTTCAAAAATATTTAGGCGATGATTCCCCGTGGTCTATTTTTACAGCGACCTGGGTGGGCGCGCTGCTTCCCGTTTGCTGCATGGGCTCTTTGCCGATCGCGGTGACTCTGCGCAAAAAGGGGGCTAGGCTAGGTCCCGTTCTGGCATTTCTCGTTGCGACACCTGCCACTTCAGCGCCGGCGCTCTTGGCGAGCTGGAAACTGATGGGGGCGACGTATACGGTCTTCATGGCAGCGGTGGTCATTGTTATGGGGTTTGTTATGGGTCTTGTCGGCAATGCGGTAAAACTGACGTTTTTTAAAGAAGGGGAGGCTCGTTCGAGTTGCTGCGGTGAAAGCCATGAGTCGCATGACCACTCGCCCGGTCCTTTGGACAAGCGTATCGAACGCGCATTGCGTTACGCATTTATTGAACTTCCCCGTAAGATCGGCTTCGAAATTTTAATGGGCGCTGTCGTGGCGAGCGTCATTGTGTCGTTCGAACCCGTGCGCGATTTTGTGCGAACCCAGCTTTCGGGATTGAAGGGGTATTTCATTCTGATTGTGATCGGTCTTGTCGATTATGTCTGCTCCACCGGAAGCGTTCCGGTAGCCAATGCTCTTGTGCAATCGGGGGTGGCATATGGAAAATCCATGGTGTATCTTCTTATGGGGCCGATTACGAGTTATGCGACGCTCCTCGTCATCCGCAAGGAATTCGGTAACAAGGTCATGGCTCTTTACCTGGCTGTGATCATTGGGTTTTCGCTTCTTGCTGGATTGATTTATGACTTCCTTTTGGCGCGAAACTTTATCGGATAATTCTTGAGCTCGTCTAGCGGCTGTGTTAAGATTTTTTGCAATGTATACCCGTCGATTTATATTATTCATTTCCATAATTTTGTGCTGTTCCGGCTGTTTTTCTTCCGTACCCAAAGCGGCGTCTCCCGTCGTGGCGGATCAGATAGAAATACCGACGGGAAAAATTGTTAATCGCGAGGTTTTTAGTAAGGGCGGAACGCTGGTTGTTCTGCCTTTTAAGGCTGGAGTAGGCGTCAGCGCCAATCAGCAAATGGACCGGATGTCGATGATGATCGCCAAAGGCGCCATCGATTATTTGGTCGAACAAAAAACGCCGTTTACCATTTTGACTACGCAGGACCAGGGAAATCCCGACCTGATCATTGAAGGCTATATCGAAGACATAGACAGTCCCGGGAAAGTTGGCCGCTTAGTTCTCCGTCAAAAGCAGACGACCTTGCATATTACCGGCCAGATGGTTATGTCGGGCACCAAAGAACGGGTCATGATTTTTCAAAACACCAAAACTATGCCGGACCCGAAACGGGACGGTTTGGAAATTGCCTATCAGATGGGCCAGGATTTGGGACGTTTCATTGCGGATGCCTCAACCGCGAATAAAGAATAAAGGAGTTCGGCTGTGATTGTTGTGACCGGTGCTGCAGGATTTATCGGCAGCTGCATTGTTGCTAGGTTAAATGAGCTTGGGCGGCGCGATCTGATTCTTGTTGATCATTTGGACG
>JAGNTT010000094.1 GCA_017987425.1 Candidatus Omnitrophota bacterium | reverse complement strand
GATTCATCGGAAAGATTGTCCAGGTTGATCTGGTACATGTCATCGCCTCCGGAGGCTGCTCCTGATTCCTGAGCCCCAACCGTCTGCAAGTTGCATAACAATACAAACATCAAAAATGTCACAAATCTTACTGCTTTCATACATCCGCTCCTTTTTTATAACAGCATCTTACCGTGGTAATTTGGCGCCTAAAAACTGAAATTTTTGAACAAGCCATTGTAATAGAGAAGGCTTGAAAAATCAATGCATCCCTCGTCAAGCCCCCTAAAATCACTTTTTGCAAAAAAAGGCATATTCAACTCGTTTTGGCGAGGAATGAAGACACAAGAGAACAGCGGTTTGGGTACGAAAAGAATTCCTTAACGCGCCATTTGCTTTTTTTCTTTCAAGAGCATATACGGAACAATCGTTGCCGCCGCTCCTCCGATGACCGCGCACACAATCACCGCCGCTTGTGGCAAAAACTTGAACAAAACCATATACGTTCCGATTCCGCTGCCCACTAAAAAAGCCGGCACAATCACCCATCTGATGATCCGGCGCTTGCGCTTGTCTTGCAAAGCATTGAACGTCACAAGTTCGATCTTATCCAGCAGCCGCGCCACAATTAACAACTGCGAGGAAATAAGCACCGCCCCAAAAAACCAGAACGGGATCGCCGGCCCCGGCATGAAGGCGAAAAAGACAGCGACAGCCAGGCAGACCAATCCTCCCAAAATCGTCAGGACGAATTTTCCGGCATTCTTTTCCCGGTGCAGATGATGATAATACTGGAACCTCTCGCCGGATTTACGGCTCAGGATGACATTGCAGTCCCCCTGAACACCCGGAGGCAGCGGTTTTAAAAACTTCTTGAGCAGAGGAAGAATTTTGATGTCTTTGATAAGGCCTTCTTATTCTTGCTCTTTTCCCAGAGACAGGACATTGCCGTTTTCTTGATCGATGAGGACTAAAATGTCGGGCTGCTTTTTACGGTCATTAATAGAGAATGAGGATGGAAACCGCACCGCCCACTTCCCGTCTTCTTCCGTGACCCTGGGCTTGCCGATTTGGTAACCGTGATCCTTGTCCTGCGCAGCCACTTCAAACTGCGCGATCAGCCTAGCTTCGAGTTTTGAAATCCCGTTGCGTTTTTCAACCAGCGTAAAATACGAACTGTAAATTTCCTCCCGCGTCCTCGGCAGGTAGATATCATAAAACGATGTCAGGTTAGGCCCGACAATAATTCTATCCGCTTGCACAAGCGGAGAAGCCGTCGTCAAACACATGACGATCAAAATGGTTTGAACTCTCATAGGAATCTTCCCCGGCTATTAAATAAACTCCAGACACTTCTCGGTGATAACAAGCTCCGGATAAGATTCGATCATAACGAGGATTTTCTGTAATATGCCGTCGACATAACGGTTGTCATTCCCTATCGCCACAAATCCGAGGGTCGCCGTCTGCCATTTGTCCAGCTCGCCCAGCTCGGCGACCGAGACATTGAAATTGGCTGCGGCCTTGTCCTTGATGCTGCGGATCGAATGACGCTTGTCTTTAAGCGACTGCGATTGCGGAATGAAGATCACAACCGTCAGCAGACCGATATGTGATGTCACATCAAGCGACATTGGGATCTTTCCATTCAGGTCTATTGAGCGCGAGGCCGAACATATACCACAGCGACGAGGAAATATGCGTGCCATTGGCCTGTTCGGACAGAATGAATTCGACCGCGCCTTCGCGCGTCACGAGGCAGACTTCGATATCCTCACCCGGTTCCAGTTCCTGCTCGGGATTCTGATTCAGCGGATCCTTTTCATCGACTTCAATCGAAACAATCAGGCCGTTTTCATTCGTGATCGTCGATCCGGTCTTGAGCACCGGCGAGACGCCGACGATTTTACCCGTGTATCCCGTTTCCTCTTTCAGTTCGACAAGCGCATGAGCGGGATCGCCGAACGCCAGCCCCGCCGGAAGACCGAGCACATACCCCTGCGCAGCGGGACGGAACTGCTTGATCAAAACAAATTTCTTCGACGGCACAAGCTGGGCCAGAGCCACGACGCCGGTCGCCGATTTCTTGCGGCGGATGCTTTCCCAGGTGATCTCCTCGCCCTTTTTTGTTTCATAAACACTTTCGTACACCGAAAGCCACTGGCCTTCGTACACCATCTTTTCCGAAATCTTTTTCATAGAGACCTCACTGCGTTAATCATTAAACCTCACGGGTTCGACACCGGACGACGGAAACACCACACCGCCGCTTTGTCGGCCCCCTCCGGCGTACCTGAAATATTGACACGGACCATCCGTTCCAGTTCAAAGCCGTAAGTTTTGAGAAGCTCGACGTTCTGTGCCCGCAAAGGATAGATCCATTTCGGCTGCATTCCCTCCCACAAATCGACTTCCAATAAAATCGGACCGGATGTTGAAGCTATCATCTGTTTAAATTCCTCTTCACTCTTAGGTATGGGAACAATACTACCGCCGAATTCCTTAAAATTGATGCCGGTGTAGTAACGGATCATGCGCGGCGAACCGGCGAGGATCACAGCTTCAGGCGAACGCACAAGTTCTTCCTTAATATAAGCACTCGCCTCTCGGTATCCGGTGTATGAATGCCCCTGACGAACCGCATCATTATAAACTTTAGGATAGCTGAATGCCAAAAGAAAGCCAAACGTCACAACCAGGAACACCGGCCTCACAATGTTCTCCGATGCACGCTTTTCCAGCTGACGGCATAACGCATCGGCCGCGATCCCGATAAGTACAACAACACTCGGAATCACCGGCAGAAGAAAACGCATGTCCTTGTTCGACATCAAAGATATCGCACTGAGCGATAAGACCACCCAGAGCCCGTGGACCTGCTGGTGCGGATTTCTATTCTTGAACACCATCCACAGTCCGAACAATAAAAACGGCACGAACGGACGGTTAACCAGATTGACCAGAAGCACTCTCACGTAATAAATGAACGGCGCGCTGTACGCGTCATTCGTCATCGTAAAAACCTGAGGAATCCAAGTTCCGAAAATAAGAAAGTTGCGCCAGAGCAGAAATCCGACGGTGATGACCCCGAAAATGAGAGGAACCGCAGCTTTAACCGCTCGCTCGCGCAATGTCCATCGAGGAAAGGCCATCCAATAATAAAGAACGATCAAAGGTAAAACAAGCCCGCCCGACCATTTGAGAAGAATAACGGCCGACGTGATCAACCCCAAATAGAAATCCGCGCGCGTAATCTTCGGCTGTGAAGCGGAACTTAAGATCTGAAAGAATACGATCATGACGACCGCCAGGACGCTGTCGATCAAAATATAATTGAACACCGTAAAATACAGAAGATTGAACCCGAGCATCAATGCCGCAAGACATCCTAAGAATTCTCCCTGGATTTTCTTGCCCAGAGAATAGATCGCGATAAGTCCCGTGATATTCATAAAAAACATCATTGCGTGGCAGGCCTTAAGAGGCGGAAGCACCCAATGCCAGAAACTTAACAAGATGGAAAATAACGGCGGATGAAAATCGGTGATCTCTCTGGAAAAAATTAGTTCGGGATGCTGGAAAATCCGCAGTGCGTTCCAGGCATAAAGCGCCTCGTCGGGCCATAAGCGCTCGACGGACGCGAATGGAAGGCGCAAAAATACCGCCACGGCCAGAAGGCCCCAGAAAAACAGCCGGTAGAATGTTTGCAATGTGATCTTATTATTTGATTTCATATCTGATCGTAGTGTATTAAACATCAAAATCTTCTCATCGGGAAGATTATTGCAGATACTCTTGCGGGACCGCAAAGCCCAGACTTTTCGCCGCGCGGGCGTCCATGATCATCTGTGCGGCATTGCCTGTTTCCCTATAAAGCTTACTCCGGTTGAAATGATGGCTTCCCGACTGCGGATCGATCTCGATCGCCTTGTTAAAATCTCTCATGGCTTCGTCATATTCTTTACGACGGGCATGGATGATGCCGCGTAAAGCATACGGCAGATCGAAACCGGGATCAAGAGCGATCGCGCGGTCCAAATCGACGGCGGACTTATCCAGATTTCCGACGTCAAACCAGATGCCGGCCCGCTGATAATGCGCCAGCGAAGACTTCGGGCTTAAAGCAACCGCCTTGTCCAATTCCGCAAACGCCCGACGGTAATCTTTACGTTCCTTATAATACATGCCGCGGTAAACATAGGCGTCGGCAAATCCGGGGTCGATGCGTATCGCTTTGTTGAAATCTGCCAACGCCTCATCGATGCGTCCGGCGATAGCGTGCAGATATCCGCGCCAGGCGAGCGCCTGAGCGTCACCGGGATCGATGCCGAGGGCTTTATTATAATCCGCGAATGCCTGACCGTACTGACGCATGGCATCGTACAGACGCCCGCGCATTTTGTAAGCGGAAGCGTCATGGGGATCGGTCGCGATAGCTTTGTTGAATTCCTCGAGCGCGAGTGTGTAGGCTTTGCCTCGCGCCAAAGCCTCGGCCCGTCGGACATAACCTTCCGTGAACTGCGGCGCTGCCGCGGTTGCCTTGTTAAAATCTTCGAGAGCTAAATCATCACGCCCCATCTTGGCATAGACCGCACCGCGGGTGCTGTAGGCTCGGTAAGGATCGGCCATCATGCCGATGGCGCTGGTGAGATATTTCAGAGCTTCTTCATACCGGCCTTCGGCGGCATAGGCGGTTCCCAGACTCAAATGCACTCTCGCCTTGTTCGGCGATTTCCTGATCACATCTTCCCACAACGAAACCTCGCTGGCCCACACGCGGTTTCTGAAAAACGTGAGCGTCCCCAAGATCAAAATTATGACGAACAGCACGAAAACAACGGCCCGCCGGTCTTTGACGAGCGCGCTTACACCCAAACACAGCGCCGGCAGCATTCCCGTGAGGACCAGATACAATTTATGTTCAAAGATCACATGCGCCCTCGGTACGAGATTAGAAGCAAGCGTGACAAAGAACCAGATGATCGCGAACGATACCATCGGATGACTGCGCCTTAAACGAAACGCCGCCGCCAAGAGCGCCGCCAAAACCCCAAAACTGGCCAACGTCGGAAATTCCAGCAGCGTATGTGCCATCGGATAATCGTGATCCAGATTGAGCCCGATAGGAACAAATGCGAGTCTTAAGAAATCAACCCATACATTCAGCTGTGTTAAAAGATAGGTCGGCAGAGTCAGCACATCCCCGAGATGGGACTGAGACAGATGCGGCGAGAAAAGTCTGCCCGCGTAATCAAATTTGAATGCCGCCGGTATGAGCAGAACAAAGGCAATGATAAGCGATCCGAACAAAGTCCGACGGTGCCGGATGTTTTCTTTGGTTCCGCCGCCAAAGAAGAAAAGTTCGACGACAATGATCATCAGCGGAAGCGTCACCGCCGTCTCTTTACTGAAACTTCCCAAAAGACCGCAGATCACCGCGCCCGCGAAAAACAGCCGGGGATTTCCCTCAAGCATCCTTCCTTGAATATATAAACACACCGCGGCCAGATAGAACAAAGCCGCCAGCTGCTCGCTGCGCTGGCTGATGTAAGAAACCGCTTCGGTATTCACCGGATGGACCAGAAAAACAAGCGCGGCCAGAAAAGGGATCGGCGATGCTTGAGCCGCGTTCACCTGCACAGGCTCTTGCGTTTTCTTTTTCTTGTTTTTAGTGGAGCGATTGTCGTTGCCTTCCTTCCTCCCCGTCAACCGCACCAGCAATTCGCCGAACCACCAGACGAGAAACGCCACTCCGAGATGAATCAGAATATTGACCGCGTGATAGCCCGTCACATCCAGCCGGCCGATGAAATAGTTTATGGCAAACGTGAAGTTCGTCACAAAGCGCGACGGCTGAAATTCCAGAAGCCCGCGGATTGTGGAAGACAAGTCGGGCAGATGATGGACCGCCTGATTGGTGACAATGGTGACCGCATCATCGAAATGGAACGGATCATTCAAAGTTTGAGCATAAAGAAGAACGGCGGCAAAGATGAGGATGCAAATTTTTGGGATGAATGAAGTGGATAATCGGACGGAATTCATAGAAAGAAATCCGCAGGTTTAACCGGGATCTTTCATTTTGGAAACCTGTTTATGACGGAAACATTCCACCGTGTGATCATTGACCATTCCGGTTGCCTGCATGTGGGCATAGATGACCGTCGGTCCCAGAAATTTGAAACCGCGGACTTTAAGGTCCTTGGCGAGTGCTTCCGCTTCGGGAGTTATGACCGGAAGCTGCTTGATTGTCGTCCAGCGGTTCTGGATCGGTTTGCCGCCCACAAAACCCCAGATGTATTTGGAAAACTGACCAAATTCCTTCTTTATTTCCAGAAAACGCTGCGCGTTGTTGATGGCGGCAACGATCTTCAGGCGGTTGCGGATGATCCCCGCGTCCCCGAGCAGAATCTCGACGTGCCGGTCATTGAAGGCGGCCACTTTGACCGGATCGAATCCCGCGAAGGCCTTGCGGTAATTCTCGCGTTTGCGAAGAACGGTCGACCAGCTCAAACCCGCCTGCGCGGATTCCAGGACGAGAAATTCGAAAATCTTGCGGTCGTCATAAACCGGAACGCCCCATTCCTCATCGTGATAAATCCTGTAGAGCTCATCCTCGAAAGAATTCCATCCGCAGCGTGTTTTTTGATCCATGCGTTTCTCTATAATGCATCGGTTAATAGTCGATCAACCCAACCCGGGTTATTCTAACCGCAATATTCTAACTGAAGGCAAAAATGTTTTGTATAGACCTTTGGAAATTTTTTGGTATTCTAGTGGTCAGCGTTCAGGGATCAGGGGTCAGCAAAGTTTTTCTGACCACTGACCACTGACCACTGACCACTTAAATGACTACCACCAAACAAAACTTCTACGACCGCTTCCCCCCCTACGTGCCGTTTGGTTTCCGCTGGCGCGCCTCGGTCAGGAAATTTTTCCGTCAAAGTCAGATCCGCAAAATAGAACGCGAAGCATTAAAGAAAAACTGTCCCGGCATTATGCCCGACGGCGAGGGAAGGTTTGAGGAAGCCGTCAACGGTTCATTCCGACCGCCCGATTCTCATATCAACCGCTGCGCGCTGGCCATGGAAGAAGACTTAAACCGTCCGGACATTCTGGCGGTGAGCGAACAGATCGCGGCGCTTAAACAAAAACTGGACGCTCGCGGTCTCCAATACTGCTCCGCGGCAGGGACCTTCGTCAAGAACACCTATACATCGTACAATGAACGCAAAAAACTCTGGGAAGACACCTGGGTCCTGGCCCATGCCGATGTGAAGAGCGGGATGAAAGTCCTCGATATCGGAGGCGCCTCCACTCCGTTTTCTTTTTATCTGGCGGACATGGGATGTTCGGTGAATGT
>JAGNTT010000093.1 GCA_017987425.1 Candidatus Omnitrophota bacterium | reverse complement strand
TACGATGCGGAAATGTGGCGCGGGCTTTACCGCCGAGAACAGAACCAAGAACCAAAAGGACGGAAATGATCATCGTTACACTTTTTATTATCGCGAATAAACCGTGTCGTTTTGGACTTGCCCCGTTTAAAAGGATAGTCGGTAATAACTGTCCTTTTTTTGAAGGTAACGAATTATGCGGTCGCTGGATCGATAGAGTTATCGTCTATTTAGGGAAATGTTCAACATGAGAGTCCCCTTTGCGGCCGGTATAAACGGCTTTTTTACCATCGATGAATACACCATATTGGGTTGTACCTGCACTCAGAACCCTATCTAAAAATTCAACGTATTTAATTTTGCCCTTTTGACTGGCCCGTATGGCTTTGACCACCTCATCAGCCGAGAAGTCCGCCGCCGGGGCATTTCCACGGTAATTAAAACTCTCGCGATACGACTGTCCGTCAGGCATATAGTAGGTCTTTTCCATACGCACCAAATCCACATAATAAGATTCAACACCGGCAGCCATGAGCTTCATGACCACCTCTCCAAAAGTCATTGTTCCCTCCAACGAACGATGAGTTGTTTCTTCCATGACTTGTCTGTCCATAGCCCACTCCTCATTAATTTATCGGCGTTATACTTAATTTATTCTTCTTAACAATCATTCTTAAGATCCTGTCTAATTCAACTTTGTCTTTACGACTCAATACTGCAAAGAATTCCCGGTCATTGATATCAGCTAATTGGGCAAGTTTTGGGACAAGCGCCCGTCCTTGTTCTGTTAAACCGATCTCCTGAAATCGCTTATCATGTTTTGATGTCAAACGCATGACCAGCTTCTTCATGCATAAGCGGCCGATCAGCTTTGACACCGCACCTTTGGTTAGGCCTGTCTGTTTGATAATATCCGCGGGTGAAGCCTTATCTGCGTGCTCATACATTTCCCTTAATATGACCCATTCGGCCACAGTCACTCCCTGCCCTTCGATCTTACAGGCAAAGGAACGTGAAACATGGTTGGATACAAATCTCATCCAGAAACCGAGATGGTCCCCTAAACCGCTGACTTTTATTTGCCGCATATCACCTCCCGAATTAAGCATCCGCCAAAAGTTTAGTTTCCTAGGAAACCAATGTCAATAAAAAAACCTTTTACAAGGATAACGAACCTTATAAAAGGTTATACATCTGAGGCCTGCACCCCATTGACATGGGGAATATCTTATTTGTCTTCCTGGTCTAGTCTTAAAAGGGACGCTAAGGTATGAACGCCTCTGATATACAAACTTAGAACAAAATTACCTTCCTCGTATGGACATTATAAAATTAAGGCGTTTGCTTTAAGAGTTCATTGACGACATCCAGCAGATCTTGAGGAGCGTTTAAATCAACAAAACAATCAATCCCTTTTTTCTCGCTGATTTTCTGCGCAATGGTCCCGCTGACAATCCCTTTTTCAGTATATAAAATACACTTCACATCCTGGGTCTTGGCCATCATTTTCAGCTTAAGTATAACCATATCGCCGGAAATGTCCGGAAGACTTAATTTAACCAAAGCGATGTCAGGAATATTATTAAATACCTTTTCGATCCCTTCTGTTCCGCTGCCGGCAGGATTGACCACAAACCCATCGCTCAGAAATACGGAACCGATATTGTTCAGCACATTACGGTCATTCTCAATGATACATATTTTCTTCGGTCCGCCTGCCAATAAAGGTTTCACCCTTTCATTCTCCGCGGATCTCTTGGCAATGATCATTTCAACTTCTTTGAGCAAATCATCAATCTCAAAGGGCTTGGCCATAAATCCATCAATATTAAATTCTCTAAAAAGCTGCTCCATGTTGGCGCGAGCCGTTAAGACGAGAACCGGATATTGCGGCTGACCCAGCTTATTACAGATCCTTTGATAAAACTCGACTCCGCCCATTTTGGGCATATTCATATCAAGGATGATCAAATCAGGCCTCAAAGTTTCGAGCGCGGCTAGGCCTTCCAATCCATTATTGGCAGTCAGGACATCATAACCTTTGTATTTCAAAGTCATTTTAATCAGTTGCTGCAGATCGATTTCGTCGTCGATCACCAATATCTTCTTTGCGTTGCTCATGGAACAATCCTCCGTTCTTGGATGGGAAGTATAAAATTAAACGTGGTTCCTTCTCCAGGTTTAGATTCGGCCCATATCTTTCCCCCGTGCCTGGCAATGATTTCTTTACAAATCGCCAATCCCAGCCCTGTGCCGCCCTCTTCATTTTCATGTCCAGATTCAATCTGCTGAAACTTTTGAAAGAGCTTAGGAAGATCTTCCTCGGCAATACCCTTACCCGTGTCCTGAATGCTTACTACCACATTATTTTCCTGAGATTTATTGTGCGTCCGTATGGTGATTCCGCCTTCTTTGGTGAACTTGATGCCATTATTTAATAAATTGTTCAGCACCTGGATCAAACGGTCGCTGTCAAAAGGAATTTTAGGGACATCATTATCCAATTCCAGTTTGATAGACAAGCCTCGGCTCTGAGCAACATCCTTTTGCGACTCGGCAACGCTCTGAATCAACTGATGAAGATCATTCATCATAAAATTCATATGTAATTTACCGGATTCCATTTTGGTTAAATCCAGAATATCGTCGATCAACCGCTTCAGACGATCGACGTTGCTTTTAGCACGTCCTAAAACCTCTTCCTGTTCACTATTGATATCTCCGACCATTTTCTTTACTACAAGATCTATGGCCGTTTTGATTGACGCCAAAGGAGTCCTTAATTCATGCGAAACAGTCGAGGTAAACTCTTTCTGTATTTCATACATTGTCTTCAGCTTTTTATTGGTCAATTCGATCTCTTCTTTGTGCGCCTTGGCCTGAGCCAGCAAATCGTAATGTTCAATGGACTGACGAATGGTGGATAACAATTCCGCAGTCTTCCAGGGCTTGCTGACGAAACGGTAGACCTCGCCTAAATTGATCGCCTCCTCAGCCGCTGAAAAATCCGTATATCCCGTAAAAAGAATCCTCAATACGTCGGGATACTGTTCTTTGACCTCTCGCAGGAATTTCACGCCGGAAATCTGCGGCATGCGCTGGTCGCTGACAATTACCTTGATCTTTTCTTTCGCAAGAATCTCCCGGGCCTTGTCGACTTGGGTAGTGGCCGCAATGCCGTATGGTTCTCGCATAAAAAGGCGCTGCATTCCGTCGATAATGCTTTCTTCGTCGTCTAGAAACAATATCTGAATCTCTTTGCTCATTTGGCGTCTCCCGCTCTTCCGACATAAAACGCATTAAGGATGTCCCGCCGTCCGATGACGCCCACAATATCCTTCTTGGTTAACACCATGACGGGCAGCGTATGAATATTCCTGGAGCACATAATATCCATGATTTCATAGAGCGTAGTTTCTTCGGTGATTGTGACGACGTCTTTCGTCATCAGCTGGCTGACGGGCATTTCATTATAATTCGCCGGTATGCCGCCGCCCTCCATGCTCTTGAAAACAAATTTCATTAAATTAAACAGATCGGTGGATGTCACGATCCCGCAGATATCTCCATTTTTAGTTACAACCGGAACACCGCTGATTTTAAAACGCAGCATCAAATGCGATAAATTAGCGACCGTCTCGTTTTCCTTGATCGTGATGGCAAAACGGGACATGATGTCCACGGCCTTGACGCTCTTTAATCTTTTCTCGACATTCTTGGTATCAAATTCTTTCATATGGCCTCCTTAAATATTCGCGCCCTGCGAGATCACCGGCAACAGAATCGTAAATGTTGTTCCCTGTCCGATCTCGGATTTCACTTTGATTTCCCCGCCGTGTTTCTTGATGATCTCATAGCTGATGCTCAAGCCCAGCCCAGTTCCTTGACCGATAGGTTTTGTTGTAAAAAACGGGTCGAATATCTTTTTCAAATTCTTCTCTTCGATTCCGCTTCCGGTATCTGTAATTTCTACACCAACGTAATCCCCTTGCAGATATGTTTTGACCGTAATCGTCCCGTGTTCCTTGATGGAATGGATGGCATTAATCAACAAATTGATAAAAACCTGTCCCAATTTCTGGGAAGCGCACTTGATCTGCGGCGTGTCGCCATAATTCTTTATTAACTCGGCTTTATATTTGAGTTCGTTATGCACAATGCTCAAAATGCTGTCGATGACTTCCTCTACTTTGACCAAATCCATAACCCCGGTATCTTCCCGGGCAAATGTGCGCAGGTCCATGACGATCTTCCGGATCCTTTCAAGACCGCGATGATTATGCTGCAACAATGTGCCGATATCGCTGATGACGAAGTCCAAGTTAATTTCCTCTTCAAATTTTTTCATTTCAGTAACAGTGGCCTTGGCTTTATCCAGATTTCCTTCATCAATGGCAGCCTTTAAGCCCTCGACCATCCGCATAACCTTGGCATAATCCGCAGAATACTGTTCCAGTATCTCCATATTATTGCTAATAAAACCGACGGGATTATTGATCTCGTGCGCCACGCCGGCCGCCAACTGTCCGATTGAAGCCATTTTCTCCGATTGAACAAGCTGCATATTCGTACTCTGCAATTCACTCATGGCATTCTTAAGCTGATCATAGGTGGATTCCAGCTGCGCCTTATCCTGAGCAATCTTTTTCATTTCAAAGAATCCCCGGATACAAGTCCTGATCAGAATAATGTCTTCGAAGATGACCCAGGCCGCATGCTCCATCCATCTGAAATGACTTGCAGTCAAAACACCGAATATGGATTCAGGCCAATAAACACCGCGCAGCCAATGATCCAGGGTAGTGACCACCGTTGCGGTAATTAAAACTCTCCAGTCACGATAAAAAGCGAGAAAGGCCAATACACCGAAGATCTGAAAATGCGTCTCAATTCTTCCGCCTGTCAGGTGAACCAAGAGCGCGCAATATAACATTTGCGCCACGGCAATCAAATGCCGTGTATATACTTTACCGGGTCTCCATATTCCCAACACGATCGGCAGAAAAAGGATGACCCCTCCTAGAAATATGGCGGCCCAAACATGAAAATGAACACCGCTGACGCTCCCCGCCCAGGCTTTCGGCGACACTGTCCAGGCGATAAGAATACCGAACAACCATTGAAAGATCATCAGCTTGACAAACAGCCGGTCAGTACTGCGGTAGACCCCGTCTTGTGCCGCATGCAGCAGTTCAGCAGTTCTATGTTCGATTTTTGTTTGATCGTCCGACATGCTAATTTCCCTTCGTTCTGGCTATCTGGTTTTTGCTTCCACTCTTTAACAGACAACCAAAAAATGGCGTCGTATGATCGTCCACTTTGTAACCGTTAACCAAAGCAATAACATTGGCGCGGCCTTTATTATCTCCCGAATGACCTCGTGACGCAGTGATACCACCCATAAAAACGAGCCGTCCTTTCTGGTCATATAGAAATGTCTGTCCGGATGTTGTACCACCGAATAAGCCGGCTTGCACACCATCATGGTCGACAATCGCCTGAACGCCCGGAATCTGAGCCGCCGACTTGAACAAATCGGACTCCACCCATGAACGATCGAATTCTTTAGGTTGTATAAAGAGCACATAAGCTTCTGCCTTGCCCTGCGCCTTGGCCATAATCATTGCCAATTCGCCGATGCTGGCCTTTGTACAAGGACAGTGCGGATGAGCAACCATCACCAGCCTAAAAAAATTCTTACGCGGCGCGATGACGGAATCCGAAGGCCATTGCGTTGCCAGCTGACCGGTCGTCCCGAATTTATATTCATAATTGTATAGTTTGGAAAATCCAAAACCGACTGAAAAGACCCATACAATACCAAGCAATAAAACAAAGACATTCTTGGGCAGTCTGAATTGGAGTGCTGCATGGTGTCCGGCTATCATAATTCTCCTTTTTCCTCAAACAATGCGGTAACCTTTGTTTTGAGTTCATTGATTTTAAATGGTTTTAGGAGATAACCGTCGGCGCCTAGTTTAGTTATACGATCGACGGTTTCAGGATCCATAGTCCCTGAAATAAAAAATATTCTGACTTTCTTGTTTTCAGGGTTGCTGCGTATGCGGGAACAAACCTTATACCCGTCCAATCCCGGCATCCTGATGTCCAGAATGATCAAATCAGGCTTGAAACTGACAAACTTTTCACCAGCTTCAAACCCGTCGTAAGCGACTTCCAAATCGTATATCTTTTCTTTTATAAAAAAATTTTTGATGACCTTCACCATACTTTTATCGTCATCAACAATAAGGACACGCTTTTTATCGGTCTTAACCAAATGAAGAAATTGTTCAGGCACAGGGATTTCAAATTTTCTTAGAAAATTGAGAAATTCGTCGTGAGTGACCCGGCTGTGATTTCCGGGCGTGCGAAAGGCCTTTAGTTTGCCTTCATTAATCCACTGAATCGCGGTCCGCGGTGTGACCTGGCAATGTTCTGCGATTTCATAAGTGGTTAGTGTGTTCTTGTTCACGTTACTATCTCCCGATCTTTAGCAAGGCTTTCTCAACGACTTTGACCAAATGCTCAATATCATACGGCTTGCCCAAAGTCTTGTAATTGCTTCCCTCTATGTTAATGCCGACATCCTCCAGACCCTCTTCGCTGGAAATGAGCGCGGTCAGAAATACAACGGGAATATCCCTCGACACAGGATCTTTTCGCAAAGCTTTAACGGCATCCCCGCCATTAAATTGCGGCAACATAAAATCCATAAGGATCAAATCCGGCCTTTGTTTCTTAACTTCATCCATAACCAACAGACCGTCATAAACAACATCTACGTTATATCCCTTTTTCACAAGGACTATTTTGGTCAAACCGGCCAGCTCGCGATCATCTTCAACCAAGAGAATTTTCGTCATAGGCAGCCCATTCATTCTGAACATCCCGTATATCCCGTTCTTCCTGTTTCTCCTGTTTTAAGGATGTCCGATAAAATGACCACTGTCAAGTGCCCGGAAGCGTTAAAATGAACAGGAAACCATAAACCAATATACTTGAGACATTTACACACCGTGTTAAACGCAAATAAAAGTCAGCCCGATGTGATCCATGCATTCGTCCTCTTCTACAGGAGGCCGAGCGCATAATCCGTTGTTCTAATATTCTTTGGCAAATAAAAAGGACAGTCTGATTTAGACTGTCCTTTTTAATTTGAAAGTAACGAATTATGGGGCCGCTGGCTTTGCCAAATTAGAACCTGTTTGACGGCTTCAACCGGATCCATTGGGGATTAATATATTTCAGTGTGCCTGTATTTATCTTTGATTTCTTCTGCAAAATAAATGTCTATGGAATGAGCCCTCATCAAGCGGGCATGAATGATCCTGGGAACACCTTGATAGATATATTTCTCAGTCGAAACAAAGTGGACATGCAATCTCTTGCTGCCCGATTCGTAGC
>JAGNTT010000092.1:6094-7389 GCA_017987425.1 Candidatus Omnitrophota bacterium | reverse complement strand
ACCATATTGTCATCATACGTTCCGCTGATATGAAGATCGCCTTCCACAAACACCACGCCGTTGCTGCTGGAAAGCGAAGTTCTGTCCATTGTGCCGGAATATGTATAACTTGAATTGACATAGTTCCCTGCGGCTTGCGCCAGACCGCGGTAATAATCCAGGTCCACTCCGGTAAATGTGATCGCCGGCGAGAGATGAGTCCCTCCCGTGATGGTGACACCGTTGGCGGGATTAGTAATATCCACGTTGCCGCGCACTTCACGCATATATGAAAGTCTGCCGTCGATGGCGATATCATGCCCCGGCCCCGAAGGTAAAGCCGTGTCGACCTGAAAATCAATATCACGCGCCAGCAAATCGTACTCATACTGCGCGCCGCTGCGTATGACCAGATCACCGAGCGTAAAAACAAGATAGTTCGTCGGGCTTTGAATAATCACCCGCGCCACAATCGTCCGTGGCACCCGGCTGACACGATCAGTCCCGCTTGAGCGCACCCAAACCGAAGGCCAGCCTTGATACACCGGAGCATCTTCCACCTGCAATGTGTATGTTCCCATCAATGTAGTGGAATCCGCGGGAACACTTCTCAGCTCGTCGGTGAAGCCCGGCGCCGGACGCCAGCTGCTTTGCTGTCTGAGCATAAAAACCGCATACTCCAGACCCGCCTCAGCCGTATAAAAAGCATCATGCGCGTCGATCCTGTCGTCGGACTCTTTTAACTGCATATTCATGCTGAGAAAAGCGGCCCCGATCAAAATCCCGATAAAAAGAGTCAGGACCACACTGGCCAGAAGCGTAAACCCGCCCTTCCGACGCCTGATGGCTGACGATGAATTAATTGCGCGGATATATTTCCGTCGATGTTCCAATGCCAACACCCCTGCTGAAAACATCTTCGTTCATACTAAGCTGAACAATCACCGACCTGCCTCTTTTAACAAATGAAGACTGGTCAAATTCCACAAGGCTCGACATCGCCCGATCTACGCCCCCACGTCGCTGAATAAAGCTTCTGTCGTTACCGATCACATAAACCACAAACGGCGCATTAGCCTGATCAAAAAATGTCGCGGTCTTTTGATCGGCTGACACGTCGATCCTTGCCGCTTCGCGCGCGTCAGTTGTTACCGCGTCAACCGCGGCATCCATGTCCTGCCACATATAGGCGCGGGCGGAATAATTTTCCATGACCGCCCAATTCGAAAGGAATACCGTGTAAAACATCCCGATGGTGACGCCGATAATCGCGATGGCGCATATCGCCTCAAATAATGTGAACCCCGAAATATTCC
>JAGNTT010000092.1:0-5994 GCA_017987425.1 Candidatus Omnitrophota bacterium | reverse complement strand
CCGGAAAGACCTGATCCCGTTCGTCCGTCCCTGAACAGTCCCTGCGCGTCCCCGCATCGTTCGCTCTGGGGAGTGGTCGTTACCGTTAAATCGCCGCCGCTTCTGATATCCCCGGATACAAGCGGACCAAACGTCACAACAGGACTGTTAACCCTGACGGTACCGGGAATATTGCAGCATCTGGTAATATTCGCGTTGGCTGAAGCGGAAATCCTGAGATAATTGGCAGCATTATTAGGAAACAAACTCTGGACCGCCGGCACAATCGCCGTATAAAGGCCGTTCACATCGGTTCGAACGAGCGACGGTTTATTGGGCCACGGATAATTGCCGTTATCAGGCCAACGGATGGTGATGTCGGCGTTGCTGATGGGAACCCCGTTCGAATCGCGCACATAACCGTTGATCGTCGCTGTCGCGACCGGCACAACGGGAATATTGACCTCAACGTTATCGCCCGGGCTGACGCAGATCCGGTCGACACCCGGTGCTGAGCTGCCGTTCCAGGGCTGGGCGCAAAGCAAACTGCCGGTCCCCTGAACGACTGAAGAAGACCAGCCGCGGGGTTCCTGAGTACGCGGCGCTGAAGAACAAGAGAAATTTCCAGCGAATCCGGATTGATAAGCGTTATTCGTAGCGACGGTAAAACATTTCGGTGTTGTATCGTCGAATGTGATATCAGGAAATGTATATAGACCGCTGACGGTCGCCTGGGCAACGCTGCTGCCGCGCTGATACAAACCGACGGGAATATTCATGGCATACGTCACCGGCGCGCCGCTGTTCGTCAACCGGACCGAGATTCTCGCGGGCGTCGGAGCACGCTCCATCGAAAAGTTGACCTGCTCTTCCGTGTTCGATTGGATCTCGATACCGGCGGGATGAATATAGGGTCTGTATCCGGCAGCTGTCGCGCTAAGCGTCCAGTTACCGGCATCCATCTGGAATTGATTAACGGCATTCACGAAACTGAAATTGACCGATCTTCCGTCGGTGCGAGGCACATCTCCGGCCTGGGACGTCGTCGGCAAAGTCATGGGCGGAGAGGCTTTGACCGCGACAATCGTTGCCGCGGCTATTCGAACACCTGATGTTCTGTCGGTGACATTTCCGATGATGTTGCCCGGCAAAGAACGCGCCGGTCTCGACAATAAAATCACCGACCGCAACGTTCGCGCGCGGCCGAGTTCGTTCCAGCCGATCACGATAAGGACGTGTTTGAGTTCGGTTGTTCCGCCCGGGGTCAACACCGCCAAGGTACGTGTGTATCCCGGAAAATTCGCGCTGATATCTTCGAACCCGCAGGTGTTGGCATTAACAAACGTGCAGGAGCCCAAACCAATATTATCAAAATTATTCTGAACGACGCGGCGCACTTCCTCCTGGCTCTTGCGCAAAAGATTGACCGCCACGATATTATTGCTGGTGACTTCATTGGTCTGCATGAGGACGGAAGCGGAAAACCAGGCGGCCGATCCGACGAGGGAAACAACCACGGCGCTGACCAAAAGTTCAATCAGGGTAAAACCATATGATGAGCGTTTATGATGCATAGGCTTTCAGCGTCCAGACATATACGCGCATTCTTGCGACCAAAGAAAAAATAACCCCGTAAGAGACGGGGTTATTTTGATTTCAAATATCTTGATACGATCAAACGTTCCCCTGAACCACCGTCGGCGTAATCGTAATGATCAGTTCCGTATCCGTTACGGTATGTTTTTCATAACTGAATATATTACCCAGCCATGGAACATTGCCCAGGAACGGGACCTTCAACAGGTTCTTTTTATCTTCCTGGTTCAACAAACCGCCGAGCACGAAAGGCTGGCCGTTGCGCACGCGGACATAGGCGGTGGCTTGGCGTTTCTTGACCCACGGATACTGATTGTCCGGGCCGCGGAAGCTGAATATAAAACTGACTTCCGGCTCGACTTTAATGACCACAAAATCCCCGTCAATGATCGTCGGTGTGATCTTCAGACGGATACCGGGTTCTTCGAAGCGGACGTCTGTTGTCGCGACACCGCCGGAAACGGTTGTGACTGTATAAGGAATACGGTCACCAACGAAAATCTCCGCTTCTTTTTCATTCATCGTCGTGACGCGCGGATTAGAAAGAACCTTGGCCTTATTCTGAGTTTCCAGCATTTTAATAATCGATGTAAACGTCAACGGATTGCGGTCAAATGCCCCGATATTCATAACCGACTCGGAAGCGTCGGCAATATTCGGAAGCTCAACCGGCCGTCCGGATTCCTGATACGTCATAGACAGCTGATCAGACCAGTCAACGCCCAAATCTTTAAGCGCGTCTTTGTTGACTTCAACGATCCTGGCCTCAAGGATGACCTGCGGCTGAGCATGGTCGACCGCGTTGACCACCCCTTCAACCTTGGCGATCTCGTCCGGCTGACCGACGACAATGAGGCTGTTGATCTGCTCGCTAACATTAACGCTCTTAATCAGATCCGACACCATCATCTTGACTTCCTGCGCCTTAACATTGCGCAGCTTGATGACCTTGTAAGCAACAGACTGCTCTTTAAGTTTATCCTTAGTTGTGACAAAAAGCGAACTTTCCACCCGTTTGAACCCGAGGTTATGGGAGTTAGCCAAAAGGATGAATGCTTCTTTAAGGCTCACCTCTTTAAGGTAAATATTGATGGTCAAATCCTTGATGATCGGATCGAGCATGATGTTGATATTTCCCGATTTTCCCAAAGTCATAAAAACATCGCTTAACGTGACTTCTTTGAAATCCAGATCAATCTTTGTCTTCTGCAATTCCGGTTTGATGAGTCCATCGATGATCTGCATATCGGTCTGCGTATCAAACTCTTTCGCAGAAGGCTTCTCTTTTATAGGAGCCGGTGAAACAGGGATCTTGATGCTTTTGGCTTCTTTCAGCGCCTGATCGATATTAAGACTTCTGGACAACTCATCGGTCGGAGCATTATTTTTATAATCATTCGGCTTGACCATCCAGTCATCGGTCTCGACCGTCGCGTAATGTTCATAGCGATCAACAACCTGCTGTTCAGCGGAATACCCATCATTCGATAAATCCGTGACCTTATCGCCGGATGCCGTCACTTCCACCTCGGCAGTTTCCTCTGAATCGGCAGCGTCCGCTTCTTCAGAACCATCGGCGGCATATTCTTCATCCTGAGCCGCGGCAGATGAATAGGTGTTATAAACGTGCTGCGGTTTTTTATGTCTCAGTACGGTATCGTATTCGAAATAATTACCGGCTCTCGCGGCGGGCATCGATACCATGACCAAGAAGACCACAAGATTACTGACAATCAGCTTTGCATTCTTGAAGAATGATTTGCTTTTCACAAGACACCTCTTTTTAATTTGAACGTTTTACTTCCCTGGGTAAATGTGATGACATCTTCCTCGATCGCAGTGATCGTGAGATGATTGACTTGATCGTTCACTTTGTAGACTTCTTTTTTATCCTGCGTCTTAATGAGCGCCGATGTGTCTTCGCCGACCTTGACCATGCCGAGATACTGCATGCCTTTGAGCGCGTCAGCCTCTTTCAACTGTTCGATCGATCTGCCTATCCCGTCGGAACCCTTCGATTTGATCAAGGGCTCGAACGGATCGCGCGTGATCGTTAATTTATGACGTTTCGGTTTGAGAATGATCTGGGCCAGCTGGACATCCTCAATCGGCGCCGCCGCTGATACCGCGTTCGGATTTACAGCAGCCGTGTTTTGCTGGTGCTTCTTGGATTTAAAATTCGTCATCCCGGACAGCTGATCACAGCCTGTCAGAGTAACCAAAGCGCAAATTATAAAAAGCCTGATTAAGTTCATCATTTTCGTTTCAAGTCGGTTAAGGTTTTCAAACTATAAATACGGATCGTAAACTGACAATCCAGCAACGGATATTCATTCGTGGTCTGGATCTCCACATTGGCAATATTCAAAAGCTGTTTATAATCCTGCAAATGATCGAGGAACTGAACGAATGAAGCAAAGCCGCCTTTGACGCGCACCTGGATCGGCATGGCCGAGATGGTCAGCGCCTGCTTGAGCTCATCCTGTTTTTGCTGGTCCGCCAATTGTTTGTTTAAACTTGTGTTGGCGTGACGCATCTCTTGCATTTCTTGAGGCACAGCCACCTGATGGAACTGCTGGGTCTTCATATCGACGATCATCATGGACGAGTCTTTCGCGTATTTGGAAATCTCATCCAGAAAAGCCGGAACGTCGCGCTCATTAAAAAGCAGCTTGGCGAATTCATCCTTTTCATTCTTGTAACGTTCGATCGATTTCTCGATCCCGGCAATTTCACTCTTTAAACTGATCAAATTTTGTTTTTCCGCTTCACGCTGATAACGGATCTTGGTCAGATCGGTATACTGCTTGAAGACAAAATACGACATCCCGCCGATGATCAGCACAGAGACAAGAACGAAAACAGCTCTTATGTTTTTCTTACTCATGCTTTTCACCTTGCTGTTCTTCCGGGTTATCCTGCAGCTGGGCGAGAATACCGAAGCTGTATATCTTCTGTTCGTCGACGACTTTTTCCGTGAAGAAATCGAACATGCCTTTTTCAAGGATGGCCGAAGTATCGATCCTGCGGATGAGTTCGGACACAGTCTCGACCTCGAGTGAGTCGCCGAAGAAGGAAACCTTGCCCGTCTCATTAAATTTGAATGAAGTCAGCGCCATGTCTTTGGGCATTTCTTCCGCGAAGACTGAAAGCACCTGCGACCAGGCGACCCTGTTTAACGTCTTGATGTAATTGGCCTGATCCAGCAAACCCTGACGGACAGCCAGATATTCATCGCGCTGACGGTAGAGTTCAGTAGTCGTCACCCTCAGAATATTTATGGCATCGGTCGTCGCCACAATCTCCTCTTTGATCGATTTCTGCTCGCTCATAAACTCGAGACTTTTCATGCCGAGAAAATATCCGGCGATCAAGATGGAAAAAAGTGAAGCGGCGAGCAGCTGAAAGACATATCTTTTAAAATGAAGCGCCCGGAAGAAATGGTTTAAAGGAAATTGTTCTTTGATCTTTTCAAGATCGATAAGGGCGGGCGTGACGCCGGTGATGTAAGCAGGATTCGCGGCCTCTTGATCGAGGCTTTCGCCGAACTTGGCGATCTGTTCCAGACTCAAGACTTCAACGTCCAGTCCCAGCTGGCCGTGCATGGCCTGATTAAAACCCGCGGCCCCCTGTTTGTCCCAGACCAGCCAAATTTTGTTGAGCTTTTCCAGTCTATGCTGGGAAAGATAGGACTTGAGCACACGCTGGAGCTCGCCGATCAGATTGAACACATTCGTTTCACTGATCTGATCGTTGCGGTGCGGATACAGATGCTCGAGGCCGATGCCTACTTTGTAAATCAGCTGATACCGAAGACCGCGCGCGATCATCAGATAACTGACGGTATCGTTAACCACCAGAATGGTCTGATTATCGACGCTGGGTTCTATTAAATGAATGATCTCTTTAAGATTTAACGGAGCAATTTCAAGATGCTGAAAAGGGATGCCTAATTTCTGGCATTCACTAAGGACATAGTTCAGAACGCTTTGCTCGACCGCCGCGAAGACGACGTTGCCTTTGCTCTTCGCCAGATTGGAAACGTCATAAATGTAATCGAATTGTCTTTTGCTGTAGGAAGGATATTTCTCGATCTCGGCCGTGATGGCCTCTTCCATTTCCTTCACGTTCATTTTGGGCATATGAACCTGACGGATAAAATTTTCCTGAAAGCCTAATGTGACAAATAATTTCTGCGGGTGGAGCGCTTCGCGCTTGATCACTTCTTGCAGCTGACGGGTCAGATCACCGGGGGCCGAAATGTTCAGGGCAAACGGCAGAAAACCGCATTTCAAAACCTCGTAACCGCGTCCTTTCCGGCCCAAAAGCATATACCGGATCTTCGACGAAGTCAGCTCAATAGTGAGGTACCCTTTATACATAATCGTTCCAGCTGTTCCTTATTTATAGGTCCGGGCG
>JAGNTT010000091.1 GCA_017987425.1 Candidatus Omnitrophota bacterium | reverse complement strand
GAACGATTCCTCGGCTGGGGAATGTCGCGCCAGATTTGGAAATGATAACGCTCATGGTCCTCCGGCCGATCCTGTGATCTCCGCTGAGATTAAACGCCTTATTGGCTGACGTTGACCAGATGTTCATTTGGGGAAAGAGAACCTTCATCATGGCGACGAAGTTTTCACCGAACCACAAAGAATTTTCATATCCCGCGATCAGCATATCGGTCTCACCGGCTTCGAGACTTCGCCCCGACTTGGGATAAACATCTTCCGGTTTAGCAGATTTGGCGGACATAAAACGCGCGGCTATTTTTCCCAATGCTCTGAGTCCCTGGCTGATCAATCCTAATGACGCTTCAGTCTCAGAAGTCTCATCGAAATCACGTTCTGTTTTGCCGGCCAACTTCTCTTCTTTTTCCCAATCGGTCCAAGATTGCAACGCGGTTAAATTACCGCCGATCACGGCATTGACGATCTCTTTGGTTTCACTTTCCAAAAGAATCTTCAAGCGTTCATCAATTTTTTGACGGAACAAAACAACCATATCTGTTTCATCGATTTTCCCTGCTATTAATTCTTTGGAAAGATCATCGGCTAATTGCCCCACAATCCAATCCAGACGGCTTTTGAGATATTCGACCACGCGTCCGTCAGCCTGCAGGCGGTTACTCAGACGCGCGCTTCGCTGGTTGGCTTCTGTCGATGAGCATCCGCCGCCGATCAGGCACTGCGTCGATGCTTCGAATAGTTTCGACATAAGCGATCCCTGCGCAGAACTGTAGAATTCACTATTGGCCTTTATGTAATATTCAAGATGTCGCGAGGCCATTTTTTCCAGCATCGCATCTGCTGACTGACGGTTGAACGAGTCTGGATTCGACCAGCTTTGACGTGACGCTAAAACTTCTTTGGGAATGGACTGAACGTCTTCCATCACCATATTCGTCGGATCTTTATAGGTAACCTGCGGAGACCAGTACGGATTATCCGCATCCTGCGGAAACTGCTGTTGGGCAATTTCCTGAGGTGTCATGGTACGCTTAAGTGCGAAGGAATAAAATCGGATCGAAATCGGATTGGCGGCCTGTGGATTCTTGCTGAAATTGACGTCAGCCATCTGGCCCGGCTGTTCAGGGTTAACAAAAATCAGATCATCCATCTTTCCCTTCTCGCCAAACGCATGCTGAAGAGTCGAATGCTCCGAACTGAATGTTACCAGGCGTTCCTTCTGGCTGTAGCCGATGGTTACACCCTGGTCGGACGAATAAAGTGTCACACCGTTAGGTTCCTTCGACGTACGTACGGCAACACCATAAGTCCCTTCGGACCGGTGGGCAAATTCTTGGACAGCTGTCGCGCGGCTTCCGGTAAAAAATTTCTCAACTGTTAGAGAGATGAATTTGTTAACCAGATCATTATTGAAGTCACCGGTTTTGAGCAACATTTTCCCTATCGACGTCTGATCTTTCAAATGTTTAACGAGAACGCTTTTGAGGTCATCCTGAAAAGCCCTGATCGCTTCGTATTGATATGAAAGACTCGGCTGCGCTTCGGCAATGTCTTTAGTCACCCACAGATCTTTAAATGATTTGTCCGCCTTATTAAGTTTCGGACGAAGTAACGCCGGTGCATGTTTCTTAAAGACCTCCTGAAAGACTTCCCCGAGCGCTCGCTCTTCGCCCTCGGAAAGCATTAAAGCCATGGCATGCTTAAGCTTCTTTTCAGTCAGGATTGACATTTCCTGATCACTCAATGAGGAACTTTTTAAAACCGTAAGTACGTCATAATTCAAAAGAAGATCGGCATAAGCGAATCTTGAAGCCGCAATCCAATCTCCCTGAGTGAGTAGATAATGAATCTGGAGCGCCAGCGGCGGCGAGTCTCCCGGCGGCAGTGCTTCATACTGCACTTCTTTTTTATTCTTTCCGGTGACAGGATCGGCTTTATTTAAAACAACCTTGAACGTTTTCTCCATCCGGAACAGAGCCGGAAAAAAGTCGCGCATCTGGCTGGTGTTTAATTTAAGACCCCACATGTTCCAAATGTCGTTATCGCCGTTATGACCGATGGCAACAAATACATTGATGTCCTTTTTAACCCAACGGCCGTTTTCTATTCCCCAGACGGCGTGTTCCTCTTGAACTCCCATGTGCGGATGAGATGCCTCACGGGTCACTTTACCGCCGGTAGCAAAACGCACGTGTCCCAAAATGCCTTTGACACCGGGAACACCCTGGACTTTCTTTTTTTCCATGACGCCGACCAGCCGTCCGAATTCCGTATCCAGTGTTTCCGAGAGTCCCTGCCCGCGTTTATATTTTAGAACTTTGGAAAGAACAGGTACAAATTCATCACTGCCCTTGCCTGTAGATTTCAATCCGATGGTGAATTCGCCCGCCGATTGTCCTCCTCGAATGATCAAAGAATTGACCAGCTTGGTAAATCCGTCACGGATCCAACTCGGATACATTTCGTTCGAATTCTCCGCCCATAGCGCGCCGAATATCCCGCACTGCGAGCGTCCGTTGCACTCTTCCAGATTATCGGTAAATGTTTTTGCGCTTCCTTTTAAATCAGTTTTATACGACCCAAACACAACTGCCAGAGCGGAAATTCCAAACGGGGCAATGAGCGGCACCCAAAGATCAAGCATTTCCCTGGCCCCAAAGAACGCCACACCCATAGAAACTAAGAAACCGGTAATATCGATAAATTTTTTCCGCCAGCCGGAAGCGCCAGTATCAACGCCGGGCATTTGATCGGCGGCAGGAGCCTTGGTTCCGGCAACCAACAATGACTTCCACTGCGAACCGTTGAAATTTGCGAAAAGGTTTTTAAGCGTCATAACCTTCGCCCTTTCGGGAGAAAGCACTAGCGAGGGAATAAAATGCCCTATAAATTCATGAACAAAGATCTGAATGCCGTATGAAAGACGCGTGATAAAAAACATCCCCACCGCTGCGGCAATGACAGCCAATGGATTCCATCCTGTCAAAAATCCGACAATAACAGCGCCGGAAGCCGAACCGAAAACGTCCATCGGCCACAACGCGCGCGCGGGCTTGACGGAAGAACGTCCTGCCGCGGCAAGCTGTTCCTCTTCCCAAAGACCGGCTTCCTCATCGGATGGGACGATTTCATCAGGTTCAGCGAATACACCGTAGGATGGATTTATTGTTTCCGTACGTTCCAAGACCGCGTCATCCAGACTTGGAAGCTCATCATCAACAGTCACAAATTTGATGCTTTCGTTAAATGTTCTGCTCTGCTCAATGACGGTTTCAGTTTTCTTTAATTTTGGTTTTTCTGTTTTGGGTTCTGCATTTTTCTTTTTTCGTCCCGAAACGATTTTAAGAGTCCCCCAAAACAATCCGAAGAAAACGAGCGTCCCTAAAATATCCGAGCCCAAGCCCGGTTCCGGAGCCGCGAGTGACGGACGGGCATTGTCACCTTTATTTGACTGCCCGGCCTCCTCAACCTCGACAGCCCCCGAACCGATCTGGGTACGGACTTCAGGTGCGTCGCTCTGTTCTACAGTATGAATGGGCGTGCGAACCGGGGCTCTGATCCCCGGCGCTAATTTTTGGACGGCTTCTTGAGGTAATACCCCCGCTGCAAACTTGAGTTGATCACCGGGTAATAATCTTTGTCCGCTTTGTCCGCCGGACATCCTTTCGACAACCCCTTGTGGACCCCAGAGCGGTCCAAACAAATTTGATTCTTGATACGCCGAAGGATTAACGGACTGATAAGCGACCCGCATCTTTTGAATGACTTCTCCATAGGTGTCTCCTCTTTCGATTTGGATGATAAGATTTTGCTCGGAATCCTGTGAGAATTGAGCCCCAGACGCATCATTTGAAAAAAGCATACCGCCGCTTAGAACCGCGAAATAAAGAGTCGATCGCAAAAAACGTTTCAGCCATTTGGATACATTGAAGGATTTAGTTTTGGAATCCACAGACTGAGCGTCCTCGGAAACTTTTACCGGGCCGGGCAGCCCCACCTGATCACCATCGGACGTCAGCAGGTTCAGGTCGGTCTCAACCAGCAAAGGCCTGTCGAGAGATTTTGGATCAGTCACCTGCAATGGAGTCAATTCTCGGTAAGGATCATCCGGTCCGCCCAGACCGAAGGTAGTAAACTCCATTCCGCCTGAAGTGTATTTGCGGGGAATGATCTTCTTGGTTGCTTCGTCAAAATCTTCACGGATATAGTTGTAAACGCCTTTGCGGAACGTCTCGAGATACTGCTGATATACTTTTTCTTTCGCGGAAGGATCGTCGACATTGATGCCGTCGACCTTACCCTGGCGGACATAGACTTTGGAAAGCAGACTGTTCCTGAGATGACGCTTATACCAGGTGGCAAGAATCAGCGCATGATAAGTTTGACGCAGCGGAGCAAAATCTTTCCCTTCATTCACCTCGCGGCGCAATTCCGGAATGATGACTTCCTTAAGAATATTGAGATAAACGGGATTAAAATCATTCTGTTCACCCTGTTCAGCGCTTTTTAAACCCATGGCAGCGGCATCGCCGTTGTTCTGACGTGCCAGATAATCGGATTCAACCATAACATCAAGTTTGCTGTCGACAATATAAGCCCCTTGCTCATAAACGACTACGTCGGCGGTCTTCGGAACCACCCACACTTTATTGAATGCATTGACGGGAATGTCTGTGGTGCCGTAAAGCTGATAAGCCTTTTGATAAACCCGGCTCCAAAACTGCTGCCCGATGGGTCTTTCCGGATAAGTGAGCGAGGCTGTAATCTGTTTAAGAAAATGGTCCTGCTCCAGCAGAACTTTTCCCATCTGTGTTTTGGCAAAGGTGTCCGCGATGATACTGTCTTTTTCATATGGTGAAAGGTTGACCCACAGATCGCGTTCAGGGACTGTCAAAGCGGTCAAAAAATATTTCACAAGTCGGATGGATTCTTCTTCAAGTTTCTTTCCTGTAAGAGTCGAATTACCCTGGTCAGCCAGAAAGTTGAATCTCAGCGGGTTCCCGGGAACCATCTGAATACCTTCCAGCAAAAGCGGTTTAAACACCAATCCCGGCCTGCTGATCACTCCAGGGTTAAGGATATCGGCAAAACCTGAAGGCGGCTGAAGACAGGTCGTTAGAAAAGCCGTTAACAGCAGGGTCACAAAACCCCGGAATGGAGCCGAAAATCTCTGTTTATGAACAGGTATAAGCATTGGTAAACCCTCCTTGTGGGGTAATGCGTCGAAAGGCGGATAAAAAAAGCCCAAAACGGTCATCTTTTAGGGATGACAGCTTTGGGCGTCAATGTCCAAATTATCGAAGGTCAGGCAATAAAAAAAACCACATTCCCCCTAAACTTCAGAGATGTGGGCATCAATGTCCGCAACCTTCTTCGTCACAACAGCGTCGTTGCAACTGTGAATAAACGAAGTATATGTGACAAAATTGGCAATGTCAAATAAATTTCTCGTCAGGGACTAAAAAAGTTCCTGCTCATTTTGCGGCAATGTTTGATGGAGCCAGTCCCGTACCAGGCGGATAAATTCGTCCCGGTTTTTACGAATCAGATATTCGGCGTGCGGACCGTCCTTGATGATGGCAATATGCTTGACGCTGTGTGTTTTCTCGAACAGCGCAGCCGAATGCCACGGATGAATAAGCCAGTCCGCACCCCCGTGGATATAGCAAACGGGTGCCTTAACATTTTCCACAATTTTGATCGGTTTTTCCTTCGGCATCCAGAACGGTCCGGGCCGCACACCCTTGCCGATCTTTCCCTCCTTGCCGAGGTTGTAACGGATATCATTCTCGACATCAAGATTCCAGAAATGGAATTCGATTTTTTCAAATACCGTCGGAGGAGAAACCGCGATCACAGTGTCGATTAAGTCGGATTTGGAAGCCACAATCAGACTTGTGGCGGCCCCGAGGGAAAACCCAATGACAGCGGTTTTTTGATAATTCTGCCGTGCAAATTTGAGAACAGCCTCAAGATCCAGATGTTCTTTCGTCGTCCAGTAAAATAATCCTTTGGTTTCGCCATGTCCGCGGAAATCCATGACGATGCAGTCATATTCACCAGACAAATCCTGCGCCAGACTTTTGAGCAGGACCGATTCTTTGCTGTTAAAAAACCCATGCGCGATGATGACGACCTTGGAATGTCCGCCGACATAAAGGTCGAAATAGACACGAACTCCGTCGGAAGTCGTTACTTGTTCTTTTTGAGTTAAGCTCATTTATTCTTTCTCAGTTCCTGCCAGTTCCAGAGCCTTGCGCTTAATACCTGTCAGGTCCAGCTTTCCTGTCCCAAGGATCGGAAAGGCATCGACTCGGATGAACATGTCGGAACCCGGCACCCACAAATTGGGAAGTCCGCTGGTTTTGAGCTTTTCGATGAGAGCCGGAATGTCGACAGTCGATAAACACAACACCACCAGCCGTTCGCCCTTTTTATTGTCGGGAACCGAAGTCACAACGCAGGTCTGCTCGGAGACGCCAAGAAGTTCGTGAATTTTCGTTTCAACTTTAATATGAGGCACCATTTCCCCGCCGATTTTGCTGAAACGGCTTAAGCGGTCGGTGATTGTAATAAAACCATCATCATCCATCCGAGCCACATCACCCGTCACATACCAGCCATCGCGGATGACATCCGCCGTCTTATGCGGCTGATTGAGATAACCTTTCATGACGTTAGGACCTTTGACGAGTAATACTCCATCCTGATTGGTAGCCAATAGAACAAATGTATTTTGATCGACGATGCGCACGGCGATGCCCGGAAGAGGAAGCCCGATGGTTCCCGGCTTGTGGGCTTTTTGCAGCACCTGCTCACTGTTGTAATCCGGCAAGTTGATGCATCCTATCGGGGATAACTCCGTACACCCGTACCCTTCCATCGGCTCGATGCCGAATTTGTTTTTAAATTCTTCCGCCAGACTTGTTTTCAATTTCTCTGCGCCCACCATCACAAAACGTAAAGATTTAAATTGTTCAGGTTCACAACGCCGTATGTACGCGCCCAGGAACGTCGGAGTGCTCATCAAGATGGTGGCTTTAAATTCATCAACCAGTTTTCCGATGACCTTTGAGTCCAGCGGATTGGAATGATACACGGCACCCATTCCGCTCAATAGAGGAAACCACAATGTTCCGGTAAATCCAAATGAATGAAAGAACGGCAATGTCCCGAGAATTTTATCATTTTTATCAAACTCAAAAACCTGATACAGGCCTTCGAGATTCGACGTCACATTCGCGTGCGTCAGCATGACGCCTTTGGGTTCCCCTGTACTTCCGCTGGTGAACATGATCGTCGACAGCTGCTGGTTATCAAGATTTCGGAATTTACCGAACACCAGTTTTTTAGCCAGCACTTGGGGAAACATAAATGCCTTGAATACTGCTTTTATTCTATCCGCGGACTGTATCGAGGCAATGATATCT
>JAGNTT010000090.1 GCA_017987425.1 Candidatus Omnitrophota bacterium | reverse complement strand
AATTATTGGCCGCTGCGTTTGCTTAAGGATATTGCGCGTTACACGCATCATGAACAGACATGGATCGGTTACGGGCACACCGTGGCCATGGCCGCGTCGCCAGAGTCCACGGACCAGCCGCAGCCATACGCGCCGGGCATCGAATTCTGCGCGGCGCTCATCATGCCTTCCTTATCTCTCGGTCAGAAAGCATGGTCCATGAAAATCGCCGACGGCAAAGAAGTGTTTTTCTGGTGCGCGGTTCCTCTTCACAAGAAGGAACTGCAGTTTAAAATGGAACACGGGGTCGATCCGTTGCTGGACCTTATGGATAAACACAAGGTGAATGACCGGATCAATCCCAAAAGACTGAGCATAGTTTAGTGAAAGCTGCGAAACCTGTCAGGGAGGGGATATGGCTGAACAGAAGAATTCTTTGCCTACGATCGTTTTCATTGTTATCGGTCTGGGTCTGATCGGTTGGCTCGTAATGTTTTCTGTCCGGAAGAATAATGAGTCGGGCCAACGCTCTCAGCAATGTGAAACCGAATGCGCTGCGAAAGGCCATGCCGGTTTTGAATTTCGATGGGACATTCTTTCCGGCCCCGTCTGCCAATGTATTGATTAAAGAGGTCGACTTATGATTCCTGCTATTCTTGGAAATCTTCCTTATCTTGTTGTTTTTTTGGTCGGCATTAAACTGGCGTTCGATAAAAGACGGACCCATCCTCCGCTCGCGACGCTGGCAGTTATTTGCTACGGCATACTTATTCTTCTCTGGGGAATCCGTATGGCCGAGGTGGGTTGGGTGATGTCTATTGTCAAACAGGGCATGGCGTTGACGCCGGACCAGAGGGATTTGCTGACAGTTTCCGGATATGCCCGGATGACCGTTCATATTCTGGTTCTTTTGTTTCTGGCGGGCGGGGTGTTCCGCTGGCGCAAGTCGATGGGGGATCCGTGGAAAATTCCGGCGATTCTCGTCTGTGCGGCGACCATTTTGATGGTTTTCTCCATGGTATTCGGTAATAGTGTTGTGACCTCGCAGGCCGGACGCGTGGTGATTTTCGTCTGCGACCTGGCTGTCGAGATCCTTGTTTTGACCGCGCTGTTCGGTTGGCGCGGTGAGGCTTATATGGCGCCTATAAACGATGCCACCTTAAAAAAACCGGAGGCGGTAGCGCAGCCGGTGCCTGCGAATGTCGCGGTCAAGTCCGGCATGTTCGATGAAAAAGATTATATTCCGTACGCCGCAGGTGTTATGATTTTGGGCGGTTTATTCCTGGTTCCGCTGATTTGGGGAAAACTGGGCGGCATCGATCTCGCCAAAGCCGTGATCCCTTCGTTGATCTCCTGTGCCGTTTTTATTTACGCGCATGACAATCGGGGCAACTTTTCGTTTCTCAAATTTATGGTCGGGACTTTCTTCGTGTTTCTGTTCACTTTGCGTGCTCTTTCCCAGCCCGGCGCCGGCGGTCCGGAAAGGCCGATGTTTATTGCCGGCGGAATCGTCGGGTACATTATTATGTTCGGCTGCGGATGGGCGGGCATCGCGATCGGACGATTGTTCCGCGACAAATGGAATTCTTAAGGAGACGCTATGAAAATTTTAATACTTGGAATGATCGGAGTTCTGATGGCAATCACACCTTTAACGGCTGGGGCGCAAACGCAAAATGTTCATTCATTTTCCATGGCGGACATCGACGGGAAAGAAGTGAACCTGGCGGATTACAAAGGCCGCGCACTGTTAATCGTCAACACCGCTTCCCGGTGCGGATACACCAAACAATACGCCGGGCTCGAGAAGCTTTATGAGACATACAAAGACAAAGGTTTGGAAGTTCTCGCGTTTCCCGCCAATAATTTCATGGGACAGGAACCGGGCACCAACGATGAGATCAAGAAATTCTGTGCCCTCAAATTCAATACATCGTTTCCATTGTTTGCCAAAACTAGCGTTAAGGGCGATGACATCAATCCGTTGTATAAATATCTGACCGGAGCATCACCGTTCCAGGGGGACATCACGTGGAACTTCAACAAATTCCTCGTCGATACGGATGGAAAAGTAGTCGCCCGTTTCGATTCGAAGACAGACCCGATGGCGCCGGAGATGACCGCCGCGGTTGAAAACGTTTTGCCGAAGAAAGAGTGAGCGCCTCCCGCGTTTTGTTATGAAGCCAGTCATTCCCAAAAAATATCAGCCCAAGGGTTTTGAAATTCTGCATGAAGACCGGGACATCATCGTCGGCAACAAGGCGGCGGGGATTCTCACGGTGGCCGCGCTTTGGGAAAAGATCCATACCGTCCATCAGGCGCTGAATATGTATGTGCGCAAAGGCCAGCTGAGGTCGAGCAAATGTGTGTTTGTGGTTCATCGTCTGGACCAGGCCACGACAGGGCTTTTAGTTTTTGCCAAGACATCGGGCGTGCAGGTTTATCTCAAGGACAACTGGAAGGACACGGTTAAAACGTATTATGCGATCGTGCACGGGCATTTGGCAAAAAAGTCGGACACGATTTCCAGTTATCTGACGGAGGATGAGGATTATATGATTCATTCGACGCAGAATTCTTCGAAGGGCAAGTTGTCGCATACGGAATATACCGTGATTAAAGAAAACGCGAAGTACAGTCTTCTTAAAATCAACCTGCTGACGGGGCGCAAGAACCAGATCCGTGTGCACATGGCCGACATCGGGCATCCGGTGGTGGGCGATGACCGGTATGGGCCGAAGAAAATTGACAAAAGCGATGGAGCCACGGCGTCTCCCTCATCCTATAAAAAGACCGCAGCGTCCCGGCGTCAGAATAAAGGGAGTTCGAAAAATCTGGCGCTGCACGCGTGGTCGATTGAATTCACGCATCCGTTCAGTAAAGAACGCATGAGTTTCAAAGCGCCGGTGCCGGGGCATTTTCGCACCCTCGTTGATTATGCGTATTGAGATGTAGATTTAAGAGGGAAGAGAGAAGATGGTCGAGTGAAGAATTTCGGGAATAAAAGACGGTAAATTTTGTAAAGTAATGGTATTATGGTGGCGTTAACGAGGTTCTTGTGAGCACATACATGCATCAATCCGATTCCTATAAAAATCAGCGTCAAACCCAGCGCGTACCCGTCAATCTGACCATCAAGATGAGCTTTGGTACGCAGGTGACTTTGACCGGACGCATCAAAGACCTTTCTTTGAAGAGCGCGTTCATTCTCGTCAAATCCAGCGTGCACATGGATATGAACGATGAGATTTCCTTCGTCATCGAACATCCTTCCGACAGTTCCCAGCAGGGCGTTCAGGGCCAGGCCCGCATCTCGCGCGTAGCCGCGGGCGAGGGCATCGCGATTTATTTCATCAAGCTTGATGAAGCGTCCATGAATCTTCTCAAACAATGGGTCCTTTGACCTTCACAGAATTTAATTAGAACCAACCCCCAGGCAGTAAAGGAGTCAGCATGAGTTTAAACAGCGTGAACATTATGGGTAATCTGACGCGTGATCCGGAAATGAAATACACACCGTCAGGAAAAGCCGTCTGCAGCTTGTCGATTGCGAATAACAGAGTTTACACGAAGAACGGCGAGAAGGTAACGGAAGTTTCCTATTTTGACGTCGAGGTCTGGGGAGTCGTCGCCGAGAATTGTTCCAAATACCTTCTCAAAGGCCAGGGAATTATTGTGGAAGGTCGCCTGCGTCAGGACCGCTGGGAGAAAGACGGAAAGACCCAGAGCCGCGTTCGCATTTCCGCCAACAACGTTCACTTTCTGCCGAAAAAACAGGGCGGCGGCGGTGAGCGTGAAGCCGTAGGTGTCGCCGAAAGCGGCGGCCGCAGCCAGTCACCCGCCGGCGACGAAATGTCCCCCGACTCAATCGCCTGGGAAGAATAGAAGAAGGTAGCAGAGGTTGCAAAAGTACACAGAGGTACTCAAAGTTGTTTTCATTTGTGACCTCTGAATCTTTTGCCACCCTTAAATTCAAATTTGACATTCAGTACAACCTGTGTTATATTTTTTGCGCTTATGAATCAATACACCAATCTCTCAACCGGTTACGTACACAAGATGTTTCTACCGTGCATTCATGCATGGAGAAAATCCGCCGGGAGGGGTGTGTTTTGATTCGTTAGTCACATAGCTTTTTAAGGTTAATACTATCAAAACCACCGACTCTCTTCAGAATCGGTGGTTTTTTATTTGTCTTTCACCGGTTTTGAATGGGGGAAAGACAAATAACCCCCGAGCATCAGATAATGCTAGGGGTCCATGACAAGACTAGTTAATGTTTGTTTCTCGGTAGAAATTCCAGCGGCCAGTCATTCTGGTTACTGATACTGGTCACTGGCCACTTAAAGGAAAACATGATCCCCTTAAAATTAACCATCATGGCGCTGTTATGGGCCGGCGGATTTATCGTGGCGAAAGTCGTGAGTCCCCTGGCCGGGCCGTTTACCATCACGTGTCTGCGGTTTTCTTGTGTGACGGTGATAATGGCAGCCCTCATTGCGATGGAGGGAAAACAGCCGCCGATCCGGCCGATTCATTGGACGTACGCCGTGGGCACGGGGTTTTTCGGGGTTCTTTGTTATAACTATTGTTTCATGGCCGGCATCCGTCTGATCGATGCCGGACGGGGTTCCGTCATCATCAGCACGGTCCCGATCGCGGTTGCTATTTTCTCTTTTATCTTTCTTAATGAAAAGATCGGACGCATCAAGGCGCTGGGACTGGCCGTTTCCGTGGTCGGCGCATGGATAGTCATCAGCCGCGGGCAGATGGAGGCAATCGCGGGACCGGGTATCGGATTGGGTGAATTCTATATTTTGATATGTGTCGTCTGTGCTGCGTTGTTTGCGCTTTTGTCGAAGGAATTGCTTAAAGAATTTTCTCCGGCGATGACGATGGCGCTGGTTTCCGGTCCCGGTGCGGTTTTTGCGTTATTTCCGTCGATCAGTGAGTTGCGCCGGATGCCCATCCCGTGGGATTCATGGACGTTCCTAGCCGGAGTCGCCTATCTGTCGATCGGGCCGTCCGTCATTGCCGTTATCTTTTATTATGAGGCGATGAAAGTGATCGGGGCAACCAAGGCGAGTCAGTATATGAATCTGATCCCGGTTTTCGCCGTTGTTCTGGGTATGGTTTTTTTAGGTGAGAGGTTGACGCCGTCGTTATTTCTCGGCGGAGGATTAGTGACTGCGGGTTTGTATTTAGCACATTCAAAAGTTTAAGCCGGAGGGATCTTGGAGATCCCCCGCTCGGTGCACTCATTCGGGATGAGTCATCGGGTAGAGAAGCAAGAAAATCCCGATGACTGAGAAAGGAGGGATGACAACATGGACACACCAAACATGTCAGGCATCAGTCTCGTCGTACTCATTGAGTTTTGTGCTCAAGAGAGAAGTCGTGACAATCTGTTGAAAAAAGAGAAAAGTTGATCAACATGTCCCGGATCCGAATGAACGTGATCCGGGGCCAGCCTGCAAAGGGCATGAAAGGAAAATTATGCGATTCAATTTCACATTCAATAAAGAACAAGATACTCAAAAGGATCTGGTGCTCCAGGTGACCGCGTTGACTTATTTGCAGGATGCGCTGGTTAACGAGCGTTATGAAGAGTGCGCAGATCTGGTCCGCGCCGCCAAGGAGTATGGCGCGACTTTGGCTGAGATCCGTGCGATCTTAGCCGAGGCCGCCCGCGGCAATGCCAAGAACCGTCAGGCCAAAACGCCTGCGCGGGTCAACGGCCGCAAGCGGATCTAAAGAGGAGACTTAAGTGATGCGCCACAAACCAAGGGGTTAAGCGCCCGTTTATAACGGAGCTTAACCCCTTCTTATTCCCCGACTTGAAGCCCCCGGCCACTCGTGATATTATACAAGCCTTTCTAGTACCAATATAAAGTGTTCAGATCATAAGGAGTTATGATGCTCATTGCTAAAAATTCGCAGGAACTCAATTTGTTACCGCAGATGTCCAACCGCCACGGTTTGATCGCCGGCGCGACGGGGACAGGAAAAACTGTAACGCTTCAATCCATAGCAGAACAGTTCAGTTTGATCGGGGTTCCGGTTTTCCTGGCCGATGTGAAAGGCGATCTGGCGGGCATCAGTCAACCTGGGGGCAATAATCCGAAAATTTCCGAACGGATCCAATCGCTGGGCATCCCGGGCCATACGTTCGAAGCCTTCCCTGTTGCGTTGTGGGATGTGTTCGGTAAAAGCGGTCATCCCATCCGTGCATCCGTCTCGGAAATGGGACCGCTGTTGTTTGCTCGGCTGCTCAATCTCAATGATGTTCAGGCCGGTGTTCTCAATATTGTTTTCAAGATCGCCGACGATAACGGCATGTTGCTGTTGGATCTCAAAGATATTCGTTCGATGGTTCAGTATGTCGGGGACAACGCGTCTGAATTCACGACGAGCTACGGTAATCTTTCCAAAGCGTCCATCGGGGCCATTCAGCGCGGTCTGATGGAATTGGAAAGTCAGGGGGCCGATCAGTTCTTCGGCGAACCGTGTCTGGATATTTTTGACCTCATGCAAACGTCATCCAACGGCCGGGGGATGATCAATATTCTGGCCGCGGATCAGCTTTATCTGAAGCCGAAAACTTACGCGACGTTCTTACTATGGCTTTTGTCTGAACTATTCGAACAGTTGCCCGAAGTCGGGGATCTTTCCAAACCGAAACTTGTTTTCTTTTTTGATGAGGCGCATCTGTTATTTGAAGACGCGCCCGACGCGTTAATGGAGAAGATCGAGCAGGTTGTCCGTCTTATCCGTTCCAAAGGCGTGGGTATATTTTTTGTGACGCAGAATCCCTTGGACATACCGGAGAAAGTTTTGGCTCAATTAGGCAACCGTGTGCAGCACGCTTTGCGCGCGTTCACACCGAACGATCAGAAGGCCATCAAGGCCATGGCCCGCACGTTCCGTCCGAATCCGTCGATCAATATTGAAACAACGCTGATCGATCTGGGCGTCGGCGAAGCGCTGGTCTCGGTTTTGGATGAAAAAGGAAGTCCCTCGATCGTTGAGCGGGCGTTCATCTGTCCGGGCCGCAGCCGCGCGGGCGCAGTGACAGCGGATGAACGTCAGATTGTGATCAAAGAATCCATTCATTACGGCAATTACGAAAAAACGGTAGACCGTGAATCCGCGTTTGAGGTTTTAAAGAAGCGGACCGAAGAACGCATGGCCCAGCAGGAACAGGCCGCTCAGCAAACGGCCATGTCCCGTCAGCCGAAAGCCATGGACATGCGCACCGTGCGCCGTCCCGGCCGTCCGTCCGACGATCTGATGACCACGGTCGCCAAAAGCGCCGCGCGGTCCATCGGCAGTTCCGTCGGACGTCAGATCATACGCGGGGTTTTGGGATCGATCTTCGGGGGAAGCTCCCGGCGTAGATAGGAATTGCATGGACATCATCTACAACAAAATATTCCTCGAACACGACACCGG
>JAGNTT010000008.1:4229-28306 GCA_017987425.1 Candidatus Omnitrophota bacterium | reverse complement strand
GGATATTCGAGGCTGATATATTTGACATTGACCGCGGGCTCGGTTGCAAATTCCTGCTGATGGGTGATGAAATAGGCTTTCGCCTCTTCTTCAGTCACGTCGATGCCTGCGGAATAATCGGTGGGCGGGAATAATACATAGCTGATCTGGACTTTTTCGTTGTCCCGGCGGTAGGCCTCACGAATTTCTTTTTCATTGATGGTGAGTGACGACGTGACTTGTTCAAAGAGTTTCATAATGGTCAGTTGATCACGCATGCCTTCTTCAAAATCACGCGCACTCCGACGGAAAATAAAACCTAAAAGATCGTTGTAAAGGAGGTTGTCGAACTTTCCGTCCCGCTGAAATATTTTGAGCGTCTGGAGGAATTCGACGATCTCGGCATCTTTAACTTTAATGTTAAGGCGTTTGGCCTCTTCCAGAAGAATTATTCTATCCCAGGTTTCTCCTTCAAGATTAAGGAGGGAGCTCATCTTGAAGAAGTTTTCACCATGAATCATGATGGCCTGATCGCGGGTGTTGTTGTAGTGTCTTTGAAAGTCGATTAAGGATATTTTCTTGCCGAAGGCTTTGCCGGCATAGGAAGAATTCCCGGACATATTGGATGAGATGGTGCCGAAAAAAACAAAGCTGATGATGATTACGGAGGCCAAAGCCCAAAGGATTTTTTTCTGGACCCCTTCTTTGCGGAACGTTTTAAGCATGCTTGTCCTACCTCTATTATAGTGTTTGAGAAAGGATGATTATATACGATGCTTTTTTGTTTTGACAAGCCTTTTTACGTACAGATCCGGATTGTGGGCAGGAATGATTGTTCCTCTCTAAGGAAATTCGCTTTACTTTTCAAAAACCGATGGGTATAATACCGCCTGTTTTTTAAGGACTGCTCCGCAGCCGTATTTAAGGAAAGATAAACCCATGAGAAAATTAAAGTTAGGTTTGCCCAAGGGAAGTTTACAGGATGCCACCGTCCAGCTTTTTGAACGGGCGGGTTTTAAAGTGATTGTTTCCAGCCGTTCCTACTTTCCGCATATTGACGATGAAGAAATTCAGCCTGTCCTGTTAAGGGCTCAGGAAATGTCCAGATACGTGGAGGACAAGACCCTTGATTGCGGCATCACCGGCGCCGATTGGGTCCTTGAAAATCAATCCAAAGTCGAATATCTAGCCGAACTGGTTTATTCCAAACAGAGTGCGACCAAAGTCCGCTGGGTTTTAGCGGTTCCAGAAGATTCTTCCATCAGGTCTGTCAAAGATCTGCAAGGCAAAAAGATTGCCACCGAACTTGTTGGTTTTACCCGCCAGTACTTGAAGAAGCATAAAGTCACCGCCGACGTGGAGTTTTCCTGGGGCGCGACTGAAGCTAAAGTCGCCTCCGGCCTCGTGGATGCGATCGTTGAGTTGACGGAGACGGGAAGCAGTCTTAAAGCCAACAAGCTGCGCATTGTCGAGACATTGTGCGAATCCACGACCCAGTTTATCGCCAACAAGGAAGCGGTCAAAGATCCGTGGAAAAAAAAGAAAATGGAACAGGTCATTCTTCTTCTTCAGGGGGCATTGGCGGCCAACAACATGGTCGGCCTTAAGATGAACGTAGAAGAAAAAAATTTGAAGAAGATTTTGGCTTTGTTAACGGCGCTTAAAAATCCAACCGTTTCACCTTTGGCCAAAGGAGGCTGGGTTGCCGTCGAGACAGTTATAGATGAAGGAACCGTGCGTCAGCTGATCCCCGAACTCAAGGAAGCAGGGGCCCAGGGAATTATTGAGTACGCGTTGAATAAACTTATTTATTAGTTGTATGTAACCACAGAGGATGAATGTATGCCGTGCGGCAGAAAACGAAAACTAAGAAAAATTCGCACCCACAAACGTAAAAAGCTTCGTAAGGCCCTGCGCCATTTGAAGAAGCGCGCCACGCGCTAGACCCTTTTGAATGGAACCTGTCGAGCTCCCCGCCGTTTTTAATTCCGGCGGTGTTTGAAGGGTGTCTTTACATTCCCATACAAAGGAAGATCCGTGCGTATTCCGTCGATGTGTACAGCAATCCTGTCCTTTTTCCTGGGGGCGGCATTGGCCGTCGTACCCGTACGGATTGCTTCTGCCCAAGAGGTGAGGGTTAATGCCGAGACTAAAGCCATCGCTCATTACATCATGGGTTCGATGGCCGATCTTTACGGGCTGTCTGTCCAGGCCGTCGGGGAATATAAACAGGCGGTTGGTTACGATCCGGCGAGCTATCTGCCCTACTTACGGTTGGGCACCGGGCTTGCGCGTCTTGGAAATTTCGATGAGGCGGTTGAATATCTTACCAAGATTCCGGCCATTAATCCGCAGGACATACAATCCCATTATCTGCTTGCTCTGATTTATTCCAGCCAGAAAAAATTTGACCGTGCCGCCGCCGAGTACGAAGTCATCCTCAAATCTCTCACCACAAAAACTCCCGACAATGCCGACCTTTATTATTATCTCGGACAGCTCTACTATGCGCGTAGAGATTATGAAAAAGCGATCGACCAGTTCAATAAAATTCTCCTTATTCAGCCGGAGAATTCAGAGATGATGTATTTTCTGGGGTCGCTGTATGTCGAGGTCCACCGTGACGATGAGGCAATCAAGATTTTCAAGAAGGCTCTCGAAATAGACCCCAACCACGACGGAGTTCTTAATTCGCTTGGATTCATTTATGCCGAGCAGGGGAATAACTTGGATGAGGCGATGAAGCTTGTCAACCGGGCGATTGCGGTCGACCCCGATAGCGCCGCGTACCTGGATAGTTTGGGATGGGTCTATTTCAAACAGGGAAGATACGATGAAGCTTTAAAAGCGCTTCTCAAGGCGGATGAAATAGCGCATGATCCGGTCATCTACGAACACATCGGCGATGTCTATCTTGCTTTGAAAAATCCAGGCCAGGCAAAAGAATTTTGGAAAAAGTCGATCTCGCTCGATCCTGACAATAAAGCGGTTCTCGACAAAATCGAACGTCTGGAAAAGAAACAGACTTCCCCCGCCCCTCAGACGCCGAAAAACGATAATATTAGTGAAGGCGTGCGATGAAGCCTCTTGTGTTGCTCTCCCCGGCTAAACTCAATTTATACCTGAAGGTCGTCTGTAAAAGACCGGACGGTTTTCATGAGCTTAAAACCATTTTTGAGCGTATTGATCTGGCCGATGAGATTCGCCTTTCCCGCGAGCCTAGCGGGAAAATTAAAATCACATGTAACCATCCGCAGGTCCCTAGGGGGCCCAAAAATCTGGTTTATAAAGTCGCCCAATTGCTGCGGCAGGACTTTGGGGTCAAGGAAGGTGTCCGGATTGACATCCTTAAGCGGATCCCGGTTGCCGCCGGCCTAGCGGGGGGATCGAGCAATGCGGCTACCGTTCTTTCGGGATTGAACAAACTCTGGAGCCTTGGTTTGGACAAAAACAGCCTGGTTGACTACGCCCGAAAGGTTGGAAGTGACGTGGCTTTCTTTTTGCACGATTGCAGTTGGGCGCTTGGAACAGGCCGAGGGGATGTAATTAAACGCCTAGAAATCCCCCATAAGTTGTGGCATGTCCTGGTGGTTCCCAAAGTCCGGATGCTTACCCCTAAGGTGTACGGAGCCATGAATTTAAAGTTGACAAAGTTAGGTGATGATGTTAATATTCTGACTCGCTGTTTAGGGAAAAATGATGTGAGCAGGGTCGGTTCACTGCTGTTCAATGATTTGGAACAGCCCATCGCACATCTGAAGCCCAATCTATTGAAAATAAAAGAGAAATTATCGTCATTTGACGTTGCCGGCGTTGCTTTTTCCGGGAGCGGCCCGTCGGTTTTTGCCGTCGTGGAATCGAAGAAAAAAGCCCAGGAAATTTATTCAGTCTTAAAGCGCCGGTACGCGCAGGTTTTTGTGGTTGAAACATTCTGATTTTTGAGTCAACGCGGGGGAAACAGGCATCTGATCAGGGCCGTCCTCAAGCAAAAGAACATCAGGAAAATTGTTGCCCGGTAGTGTAATCGGTAACACACGAGATTTTGGATCTCGGTTTCCAGGTTCGAGCCCTGGCTGGGCAGTTAAAATTTGGTGACCACTGGCTAACGTATGAAAGAATTTCGGTCTATTATTTTGGCGGCGGGAAAAGGCACCCGGATGAAGTCGGAGATGCCGAAGGTTCTTCATAAGGTTGCCGGAAAGCCGGTCATTCAATACGTTCTTGATATTACACAATATTTGCGTTCTTTGAAAACCTACGTTGTCGTCGGACACAAGAGTGAAATGGTCAAGGCCTATGTCGGAAATACCGTCGAGGTTGCCATCCAGAAGCAACTGCTTGGAACCGCTGATGCGGTTAAATCCGTCGTGCCGCATCTCAAGGGTTATTCCGGTCATGTTTTGATTTTATGCGGTGATACGCCGCTCTTAGACCGTGCGATTATCCGTCAGCTCATCAACAAGCATCTGCGTACAAAGGTAGCATGTACAGTATTGACTGCGCGTATTCCCGATGCCGGTACTTACGGACGCATCATCCGCGATGCTAACGGTAATATTTCCGCCATCCGTGAACATAAGGATGCGACGCCTGAAGAACAGGCGATCAATGAAATTAATGTCGGAGTTTATTGCTTTCGCGCGCCGCTGTTGGTCGAGACTTTGAAGAAGGTCCAGTTAAACGCCAAGAAAAAAGAATTTTATCTGACCGATATCGTCGAATTATTGTTAAGCCGCGGCGAGAAAGTGGAAACGCTGGTGACAGATGATCCCAACGTTGCCTTCGGGGTGAATACGAGAGAAGACCTTGCTCTGTGTGAATCAATCTTGCGTGCAAGAATTCTTAAACGCCTAATGTTAAGCGGTGTCACGATTGTCGATCCCAGAACAACATTTATTGATGACGAAGTCAAGATTGGTCGCGATACGGTCATTCATCCTTTTACAGTCATTCAGGGCGGGGTCAAGATCGGGGAAGAATGTTCGATCGGGCCTTTTGCCAGAATCCGTCCCGGTTCCGTCATCGGCAACAAAGCCGAGATCGGAAATTTCGGCGAAGTATCCCGCACAACAATCGGTGAGGGTTCTTTAATGAAGCATTTTGGATTTTTAGGTGATACAACCATCGGCAAGAATGCCAATATCGGTGCCGGTTGCGTGACCGCCAATTATGACGGCGTCAATAAAAACAAAACTTTTATCGGAGACGAAGCCTTTATCGGTTCGGATGCGGTTTTGGTCGCTCCCGTGAATGTTGGAGCGGGGGCCGTTGTCGGTGCCGGCAGTGTATTGACAAGAGGCAAAAAAGTTCCAAACCGCGGACTGGCCGTCGGTGTTCCGGCGAGAATATTTTCAAAACCATTCGTGGATAATAAAGGAAAGAAAGTTTAAAATGAACGGTTTGTCGATCTTTTGCGGAAACGCAAATCAACAGCTGGCTGAAAATATTTGCAAGTGTTTGGGGATGCCCATTACCGAAGTCCTTGTCGGACGGTTCAGTGAAGGCGAGATCAGAGTTCAGATCAAGGAAAATATCCGCGGCAAAGACGTATTTATCATTCAGCCGACATGCCCGCCGACAAATGAAAATTTGATGGAGCTTTTGATTCTGATTGACGCGGCGCGCCGCGCATCGGCCAAGCGTATCACGGCTGTTATTCCTTATTACGGATATGCGCGCCAGGACCGCAAAGATCAGCCGCGTGTTCCGATCACCGCCAAGCTGGTTGCGAATCTGATCTATGCCGCCGGCACAAACCGCGTGCTTTGTATGGACCTGCACGCCAATCAGATCCAGGGATTTTTCGACATACCTGTTGATCATTTGTACGCGATCAACGTTCTTTGTGATTATTTCTTAACCAAGAAGATGAAAAATATGGTCGTTGTTTCCCCCGACGTCGGCGGACTGAAAATGGCGCGTGCCTATGCCAAGCGTTTGGGTGCCGATCTGGCGATCGTCGACAAGCGCAGGGCAACTCCGGAGAAAACAGAAGTCATGCATGTTCTGGGTAATGTCCGCGGCAAAAACGCGATCATGGTTGATGACATCATCGCGACCGGCGGATCGATGATCGAAGCAGCGGAAGTTTTAAGAAAGAAAGGCGTCAAAAGCATCTATGCCGCCGTGAGTCACGGTATTCTCTCAGGGCCGGCTTTGGAGCGTATTCGTGGATGTTCAGTTTTAAAAGAAGTTGTTATTACCGATAGTATCCCGTTAAGAAATCCGGAAAAGAATCCAAAAGTCAAAGTCTTGTCGGTGGCGCAGCTTTTGGCGGACGCGATTGCCCGTATTCATAATGAGGAATCGATCAGCAGTTTATTTGAAGAACCGAAATAAGAGCAGAAGAGGGTAATTCCATGGAACAGATTCAATTAGACGTACAGTTAAGAAAAAAAACAGGCACTAAAAATGTTAGACAAATCCGTCGCGAAGACTTTATTCCCGCCGTCGTATACGGCGCTGGTCAAGGTCCGGCCGTCATACAGACCGACCGTAAAGTATATGAGCGCATTCTCCGTCAGCACCAAGGTGAGAACGTCATTTTTCACCTGAATATTCTCGAAGGCGCCAAGAAGCTCGGCGATTATCCGGCCATCGTGCGCGATACGCAGCTTCATCCTGTCAGTGATCAAATCCTTCACGTCGATTTCCATCGTATCGACCTGACCAAAGAAATTAACATCAAAGTTGCAATCGTGACCAGGGGCGAAGCCATCGGTGTCAAGCGCGACAGCGGTACTCTTGAACATCATTTGTGGGAACTCGAAGTTATTTGCTTACCCACCAACATTCCTCATCACATCGAAATCGATATTTCCAACTTGGGCATTCATGATTCCATCCACATCAAGGACGTCAAGCTTCCTGCCGGTGTCCGTACGGAACTGGATCCGGAATCATCCATTGTGTCCGTTGCCGGTTCGACACAGGAAATCAGTGCTGAAGAAGCAGGTGCCGCTCCTGCGGAAGTCGAAGTTATCAAAGAGAAGAAGAAGGAAGAAGATCCCAAGGCTGCTGGCGATGCCAAGAAGCCTGAGGAAAAGAAGAAGTAATCGATTATTTCCGTGTTTTTTAGGAACACGGCCTGTTGGAGTTGATGCCCCTTGGCTGAAGCCCGTTTAATTGTCGGTTTGGGTAATCCCGAGGAAAAATACCGGTTCACCCGGCATAATTGGGGTTATCTGGTTGTTGAAGAGTTAATGACGTTGTGGGGTTTGAAGGCCCGTCATGATGTTTCTGTTCAGGGGTTGGTAGCGAAACAGGAAAAAGACGGCGTAATTAATTATCTATTGTTGCCGTTGACATACATGAATCTTTCCGGCGCGGCGGTTGGTGCGTTGGTTAAGAAGCATAATATCGTTCTTAAAGATGTGCTGGTTGTATGTGACGATCTCGATCTGCCTTTCGGTCAGATTCGTCTGCGGGCCAAGGGAAGTGCCGGCGGGCATAACGGACTCAAGTCCATCATCAATACGCTCGGTTCCATTGAATTCGCCCGTTTGCGCGGCGGCATCGGCCGTCCCGGAGACCGAGATCAGACCGTCGATTTTGTTCTTGACCGTTTTTCAAGTCAGGAAAAGAAACAATTACCTGACTACATAAAGACGGCAGTGGGATGTTGTGAAACTTGGATGAGACTAGGTGTGGACGAAGCAATGAGTCAATTTAACAAAAGGAAGAATGATGAATAAGTATGAATTGGTGTATATCGTTGACGCTCATTTAGCGCCGGAAGCTAAAGATGAAATCAGCAAACAAGTCGCGGATACGGTCACAAAAGCCGAAGGCAAAGTGATCAATTCCAATGTCTGGTTTGAGCGCCAAAGAATTTCTTTTCCGATCCGTAAAATTCAAGACGGTTCCTATTATCTGGTTAATTGGGAAGGCAAAGGGAATGCCGCCACTAAAATCCGCCAATCATTAAGACTTAACGAAAGGATTCTTCGTTTTTTGATCATCGCTGTCAACAGCCAAAAAGCAAAAGTTTAACGTTTAATGGCCAAATCTTGATTTCATACTTCCATAAAGAAAGGTTTCAAAGATGGCGAGCCTAAACAAAGTATTGCTGATCGGCAATCTGACTAAAGATCCGGAATTACGTTACACCCCAAACGGTACGGCCGTGACCAATTTGCGCATAGCCGTCAACCGCAGATTTAAAGACAGAACAGGCGAACTTAAAGAAGACACATGTTTCGTGACAGTGACCGCCTGGGACAAGCAGGCAGAAATTTGTAATCAGTATCTGCAGAAGGGCCGCCAGATTTTTGTGGAAGGAATTCTGCAGTCGCGTTCGTGGGAAACTACGGACAAGCAGAAGCGCAGCACCATCGATGTGCGCGCCGAACGCATTCAGTTTTTAGGCGGACCGAAGGGAATGGAAGGCTCAGGCGAGGCTGTTCCGGAAGTTGCGGCCGCTAAAAGCCCGTCGGGCGGCGATGCATCGGATGATGTCATCAGTCCCGATGATATTGCCTGGGAAGAATAATAGTAACGGCTAAGTTATAAAAGATAAGCGTTGATTGAAATCACGCGCTTGACGAGTTAATCAAGGAGGATGCATTGGAAGAAAGAAAGTTCGGACGTAGTAAATTTTCAGAAGGTAGAGGCGGAGGTCGTGGTAGAGGTTCCCATGACCGCAACCGTGATGATGATCGCGGCGGTTTTGATCGCGGCGGAATGGATCGCCGGATGTCCCGCGGCGCCCGGTTTCAGATCACCAGCCTTGAATCGATCGAATACAAAAACGTCACTCTGCTTCAAAAGTTTGTGACGGAGCGCGGCAAGATGGTTTCCCGCCGATTCAGTGGCATCTCTGCCAAAGAACAGAGAGCCGTAAGTCTCGCAATTAAGCGTGCCCGTTTCTTGGGCCTTTTATCCGTAGGTTCAGCAAAAAGGAAATAAGTCATGGAAATCATTCTTTCTAAAACCATCGATAAATTAGGACGCGTCGGCGATGTGGTCAAGGTTAAGGACGGGTTTGCCCGGAATTATCTTTTGCCTCATCAGCTGGGTGTTCCCGCCACTCCGGGTAATGTTAGAAAAATTGCCCAGTTAAAGGCCAAAGAAGAAGCACTTTATCAGGAACGTAAAAAAGACGCGCAGGCATTGGCCGATAGAGTCAGCAAAGTGTCCATCACAATTGCCGTAGAAGTCAACGATCTTGAAAAATTGTACGGTGCCGTGAACGAAACGGATATCCTCAAAGGTTTGGAACAGGAAGGATATTCATTCGAACGCAGCCAGTTGGTTATCGAGAAGCCTGTCGAAGAATTAGGTATTTTTGAAATCGGGATCAATCTCCATCCAGAGGTTAAAGGGAAATTCCGATTATGGGTGACGAAGAAATAAGAGTCCCTCCTCAGAATACCGAGGCTGAACGCGCGGTTCTTGGGGCGATGATGATCGACGACGAAGCTATCGGTGTGGCTATAGAGCACATCGATAGCTCTTATTTTTACGAAACCTCCCACCAGAAAATTTTTTCCGCCATTATCGATCTGTATTCCAATCGTAAAAACGTAGACTTTATAACTCTTTCCGACCAGTTGAAAACTCAAGGGTTGATGGATGCGGTCGGAGGGGCGTCCTATCTGTCGCGGCTCGTCGACCAGGTTCCGTCCGCCGCAAACATCCGTCACTATGCCAATATCGTCAAAGAAAAAGGCGTTCAGCGTAAACTTATCAAGAACGCGACGGAAATCATCAGCCGCAGTTATGAAAAAGGTGTGAATGTCGAGGAGCTTGTCGATTCCGCCGAGCAGCTCATTTTTGAAATTGCGACGGCGCGCCAGAAACAGGAAGCCGCGCACATCAAAGACATTCTTAAAGAGACGATGGAAGTCATCGACAATCTTTACAGAAAGAAGCAGAGCGTCACCGGTGTTCCGACGGGATTTTCTAAATTTGATGAAATGACATCCGGGCTCCAGAAGTCCGATCTCATCATTGTGGCCGCGAGACCTTCGATGGGCAAAAGCGCTTTCGCGGCCTCTATCGCCGAGCATGCTGCGATCGATCAAAAGATTCCGGTCGCTTTCTTCTCGCTGGAAATGTCAAAAGAATCGCTGGTGCAGCGTATGCTTTGTTCGCAGGCCGGCGTCGATGCGCATAGAGTCCGCACAGGATTTCTTTCTCCGTCGGAATGGCCGATGCTGACGAAGGCCGCCAGCAAACTTTCCAACGTTCCGTTTTTTATAGACGACACTCCGGCGATCAGCGTTTTGGAATTGCGCGCCAAGGCCAGGCGTCTCAAGGCAAGTCATAATATTCAGCTATTAGTTTTGGATTACCTGCAGCTCATGCGCGGTTCCAGCCGCAGCGAAAGCCGTCAGCAGGAGATCTCGGAAATTTCACGATCGCTCAAAGCGCTTGCCCGCGAATTGCAGCTGCCGATCATCGCCATCAGCCAGCTGTCGCGCGCGGTCGAGAGCCGTACGGACCATCGCCCACAGCTGTCGGACTTGCGCGAATCCGGCGCCATCGAGCAGGACGCCGACGTCGTCGTGCTTTTGATGCGCGAGGAATATTACACGCCCACCGACGAGAATCGCGGCATCGCCGACATCATTATCGCCAAGCAGCGCAACGGGCCCGTTGGAACTGTCAAACTCAAGTTCTTTAAAGAGTTTGTCAAATTTGCCAATCTCGAAACAGCCCATCAAGAGGTATAACTATCTAAAAAAATTGTATCTTAGATTGACACGGTGTTTTCACCTAACTATAATCAAACTCAATTGGTCATCATTCGCATGAAAATTTCATCTCTCAAATCTCTTACATTTCTATTATTAGTACTGTTCGTTTTTTCTTCCGGTATTGTCAGGGCCGAGGAAAGCACGACGGAACCGGTTTCCTCTACGGAGACTCAGGAAGCCGTCGAACCATCCCAACTTAATGAAGCTGCGCCTGATGCGGATGTTGTTCCGGATGAAGATTTAACGGCCGTTGAAGAAGAGTCCGCTCCTGCACCTTTGGACGCACAATCCAAGGTGGTCAAAGGGATTGAAGTCATCGGCAATAAATCCATCGGCGTCGCTGCAATCCTTTCCAAAATTAAAACCAGAGTCGGTCAGGCATACATTGAAAATGTCATCAGCGATGACCTGAAAAGACTTTACAACACCGGTTACTTTTTCGATGTCAAAGTGGACAAAAAAGAAGAAGATGGCGGATACAAGGTCATCATCAATCTGGTGGAAAAACCTATTGTCGAAGAGATTACATTTTCCAAACTGCGTTACTTCAACAAACGCTCTTTGGAAACCAAGATGAAAACTAAAAAAGGCAAATTCCTCGATAACAAATCTCTTAAAGATGACATCAATACGATCCAGGAAATGTATGCCAAAAAAGGTTTGAGCCAAGCCAAGGTAGAGGTGGAAACCTTTAACGATGAAACAACCAACAAGACGAGTCTGCATTTCATCGTACGGGAAGGTTACCGTGTCAAGGTCAAGACCATCAACATACTCGGGAATATCGCGTATTCCGACCGCAAGATCATCCGTGTCATTAAATCGCGCCGCGCATGGCTCTTCAATTCCGGTCATTTGAAGGAAGATGTTCTGGAAGAAGACATGGACCGCGTCAAGGCGTTTTATGAACAAAACGGTTATATCGATGCCAAGGCGAATTACACGGTCGATTATTTAAATCAAGGCCGGGTGGTTATCAATATTACCCTCGAAGAAGGCAAGAGATATTATGTGGGTGATTTAATTATTGCGGGCAATTCAATCGCCACCGAACATGAAGTCAAGGCCGCGATGACCACCATCAAGCCTGGCAACATTTTCAGCCGCGCTAAGCTGGATGAAGATGTCAACAGCATCCAGACCATGTATTTCGACATTGGACGTATTTTTGCGAAAGTCAACGAATCGACTTCTCTTAATAACGAGAACGGCCGCGTAGACGTGCGTCTCGACATTGTCGAAGGCGGGTTGGCCTATATTGACAAAATTAAAGTACAAGGGAATACGAATACGCGCGACATTGTTATCCGCCGTGAATTACGTATGTATCCCGGCGATCAGTTCGACGGAAAGAAACTTCGCCGCAGCAAAGAACGTCTGCGCAACTTAGGATATTTCGAGGATGTCGGTTTCGATATCGAGGATACCAAAAATCCCGAGATGAAAAACCTCATCGTGCAGGTTAAGGAAGCCAAGACCGGAAGCTTCAGCTTCGGCGGCGGCTACAGCACTGTTGATCAGTTGGTCGGGTTCGTTGAAATCGAACAGAAAAATTTCGACATCACGAACTGGCCGAGATTTACCGGCGGCGGTCAGGATCTCCTGCTGCGCGCGGAAGCCGGTTCCACACGCCGCAACCTTCAGCTGAGTTTCACCGAACCGTGGCTCTTCGATTATCCGATTTCCGGAGGTTTCGACGCCTATCATTTACAGCGTGACAAAGAACGCGATGTCGGTTATGCTTATGACGAAAAACGCATCGGTGGCACATTGCGCTTGGGCAAACAGATCTCTGAATATATTTCGGCCGGGGTATCCTATAATCTTCAGAATATCAAAATCAGCAACATGGATTCGAACGTGTCTGCTGACCTTGCTGCCGAAGAAGGAAAGAACACTGTCAGCACCATGGGCTTTTCGCTCACCCATGATTACACGGACAGCGTGTATAACCCGACCAAGGGCTGGGTTTTAAGCAATGGTTTCGATGTGGCGGGCGGGCCTCTGGCGGGTGACAAAGATTTTTGGCGCTTCCAGACCAAGGGAAGTTATTATGTGCCGGTTAAGATCCGTTCCACCGGAACGGTCTTGGAGTTGCGCGGCAGGGCCGGCGTGGTTAAGCCGTACGGAGATTCAGATAAAGTTCCTATCTTTGAACGTTTCTTTGCCGGCGGTTCTCGTACTATTCGCGGGTATAATGAACGCAAGGTCGGCCCGTTGGATTCCATTACCAACGATCCTATCGGCGGTGAGGCTATGCTCGTCGGAAATATCGAATATACGATCCCGATTATCGAGATCATCAAAGTGGCTGCGTTCTTTGATGTGGGTAATGTCTGGGCCCGCGCGAGCGATTTCGGAGCCGGAGACTTCAAGTCGGGGGCAGGTTTTGGTTTAAGAGTTAAAACTCCTATCGGACCCGTCAATCTGGATTATGGTTATCCGTTAAATGATGAACCGGGTGAGGAATCCCGCAGCGGTAAGTTCTACTTCAGCGTCAGCCGCGGTTTTTAAACTCTCGTTTTGATTTAGGCATCCGACATAAATCTCAGTCTAACTAAACTATAAATTCAGTTTAAACAAGGAGGGGTAAGGTGAAAGTTTTAAGGATTTTTAGCATATTGGTTATGTTTACGTTGTTGTCTGTTGCTCCTGTTCATGCGAAACCTTTTGACGGCAAGATCGGCTTCGTCGATCTAAGCCGTGTATTCAATGAATACAAAAGAACCAAGGAATATGACGCTGTTCTTGAAAAAGAAAGCACTGCCTTCCAGGAAGAACGCAACAAGATGATTGAAAAAGTCCGCGATGCCCAAAGCAAGCTTGCTCTTCTGAAGGAAGCCGAAAAGCAAAAAATGCAGGAAGACATCGACAAGCAAAAGCAGGCCCTTCTGGATTTCAGCCGCGCCAAAGGCACGGACCTGACCAAAAAGCGTGACGAGAAAGTCCGCGAGATCCTGCTTGAGATTGAAAAGATCGTCAGCGATTATTCCAAAAAAGAAGGTTTCACATTGGTGTTTAACGACCGTGTTTTGATCTACGGAGATCAGCAGTTGAACATCACCGACACGGTCATAAAATTGCTCAACGATAATTACAAGGGCAATTAGTAGTCTGGATGTTGTGTGTATGAAAAAAACTGTCGGCGAGATAGCGAAGATTATTGAGGGAGAGTTATGTGGCGATGAAACGGTTGTGATCACGGGTTTTTCCGGTCTTAAAGAGGCCAAAGAAGGTGATCTCAGTTTTGTCGCAAACCATAAATATATAGCACTCGCGCAGGATGTAAAAGCTTCAGCATTGATTATTCCCCGGGATCTGTCCGTCCCGGGGAAAACTTTTATAAGGGTCGACAATCCGTCTTGGGCGTTCTCAAGGATTGTCTCCATTTTTGTGGAGGAGTTGGCCATACCCTTGAAAGGCATTCATCCGACGGCGGTTGTTGCCAAAGAGGCCCGGATCGGCAAGGATGTTGCTCTTGGACCCTATGCCGTTATTGAACCGGGTGTCGTCATCGGCGACGGTACGGCGATCCATGCCGGAAGTTATGTCGGTCACAAAACAGTGCTGGGAGAGGATTGTCTTATTTACCCCAATGTTACTCTCCGGGAAAATATTTCGATCGGCAATAGGGTGATTATTCACAGCGGAACGGTGGTTGGTTCCGACGGATTCGGTTATATATTGGTGGACGGGAAGCATCAGAAAATTCCGCAGGTGGGCACGGTCGTAGTCGAAGATGACGTTGAGATCGGTTCCTGTGTCACCATAGACCGTGCACGTTTTGACAAAACATTGATCGGGCGAGGCACCAAAATAGACAACCTGGTGCAGATCGCTCATAATGTTGTGATCGGAGAGAACTGCATCATTATTTCACAGTCGGGCATCTCCGGAAGTGTTACGATCGGCAAGGGCGCTATTCTTGCCGGACAGGCGGGGATTGCGGGACATCTGTCAATCGGAGACGGGGCAATCGTTTCAGCCAAAGCCGGCGTTTCCAAATCTATTCCGGCCAACATCCAGGTCACCGGTTATCCGGCGAGGCCTATTGATAAGATGATGGAAATCAACGCGCATATCCAGCTTCTTCCTAAATATGTAAAGACGATTAAGGAATTAAAAAAGCGCGTGGATGAACTTGAAAAAAAATTGCAGCCTTGATTTAAAATTATGACCAATCAGCGAACAATATCTATACCATTTACATTGAGCGGCGTCGGTCTCCACAAGGGGACACATGTGAACGTTCATTTCAAACCGGCTGGTCAAAATGAAGGTATTAAATTTGTCCGTGTCGATCTGCCCGGTAAACCCGAGATCAAGTTAGGCGAAGCATGCGTGGTTACTGATCCGAATATAACCCGTTGCACAGCGATCAGCAATGGCGATGTCGTAATCGTGACGGTTGAGCATTTGACAAGCGTTTTGTGGGGTGTCGGTATCGACAACTTGATTATTGAGATTGACGGAGATGAGCTTCCCGGTCTGGATGGAAGCGGACTCGAATATCTTAAAGCTTTTAAGAATGCTGGAATCCAAGAACAAAACGCTCCCAAACAATATTACAGCATCCAGGAGCCGATCGGTGTTGCTCAAAATGGTTCATCGCTTTTAATTACTCCGTCGGATGACTTCAAAATTTCTTATACATTGAATTACGATCATCCCGGTTTGCAGTCCCAGTTTTATTCTTTGACTTTGAATGAGGAGTCCTTCGAACGCGAGATTGCTCCGTGCCGTACATTTGTTCTGGAAAAAGAAACCAAGGAGCTCAGGGCTCAAGGTTTGGGCAAGGGGGCTAATTATACGAACACACTGGTGGTTGGGGATGAAGGCGTTCTAGATAACACGCTTCGTTTTCCCGATGAGTTTGTCCGTCATAAAATCCTAGACTGCATCGGTGATCTTTTTTTGTTGGGTTTTCCGATCAGGGGGCATATTTTTGCGACCAAAAGCGGGCACGCGCTTAACCGTCAGCTTTTGAAGAAAGTTGCCGAACAGAAAAAGAAATACGAATCGCGGGGATTTGTTTTCCAGCCTGAATTTGCCGAAGGTCAAGAAATTGATATTCAGCAGATCATGAAAATCCTTCCTCATCGTTATCCTTTTCTTTTGGTCGATCGAGTGGTCGCTCTTGAAATGGGTAAAAAGGCTGTCGGTATAAAGAATGTGACGATTAATGATAATTTTTTTCAGGGGCATTTCCCTACCAGGCCCATTATGCCCGGTGTTTTAATGGTCGAAGCCATGGCCCAGACCGCCGGAGTTGTTTTATTGACGAACCCGGAACATCGTGGTAAACTAGCGGTTTTCATGGCCGTTGATAAGATAAAATTTCGTAAGGTCGTGGTTCCTGGCGATCAGCTCGTCATGGAAGTTGAAGTTGTCCGAGACCGTTCACGCACCGCACTCGTCAAGGGTGTGGCAAGGGTGGATGGGGAAATAGCCGCTGAAGCGGAGATAGTTTTGTCTTTCACGGACGCAAACTTCTTGGATCCCAATAACTTAAAGAAATAATTGATCATGGAAACAATTGTCCACGAAACAGCGGTTGTCGACCCCAGCGCCACGATTGGCCAAGGCGTCAAAATAGGCCCTTATGCCATCATCGAAGGTGACGTTACGATCGGGCCTAACGTCACAATCGGAAATCATTGTGTGATTACTGGTAATACGAAGATTGGTGCCGGATGTCAATTTTTTACCGGTGCGGTTATCGGTAGCGCCCCCCAAGACAAAAAGCATATCAACAGTAAAAATAGCTTTTTAACAATCGGTGATAATAATGTCTTCCGTGAATATGTGACCGTTAACACCGGTACGGAAGAAGGCGGAGGCATGACCACGATCGGCGATCGCAATTTGTTCATGGCCTATGCGCATGTTGCCCACGATTGTAAAATAGGAAGCGATTGCGTTGTCGCTAATGTGGGCCACTTAGCGGGACATGTTATAATGGAGGACCGCGTTATTATCGGCGGGCTTACCGGTGTTCATCAGTTCGTGCGCATCGGCACTATGTCGATCGTCGGCGGTTGTTCCAAAGTGGTCCAGGATGTTCCGCCGTACTCCATGTGTGACGGAGATCCCAGTAAAGTTTTCGGTGTCAATATCGTCGGGCTTAAACGCGCCCAGTTCACCCCGGTCACCATCTCGACGCTGCGAAAAGCATTTAAAATTTTATTTCACTCCGGACTTACCAAAACACACGCCATTGAAAAAGTCCAGCAGGAATTCGGATCGACGATTGAAGTGGATTATTTGATCGAGTTCATCCGCGGTTCCGAACGCGGCGTGTGCGGTTAAGTAGATCATCGCAATGTTGTTGACCGGCAATGCCCCTCCAGTGCCGAGTGTGTTGAAATCAAAATTTCATATCGACTGACCATCCGATCTTTATGTCCGAATCCATCCAAAATTTGGGACTCATCGCAGGTAACGGAAAATTTCCTATTCTTTTTGCCCGGGCAGCAAAACTCAAGAATATCAAAGTCATTGCCGCCGGTATTAAAGGGGACACGGCATTTTATTTCCCGTATCTCGTTGACCGTTTTGCCTGGTTCAGCCCGGGAGAATTAAAAAAACTTTTTGCTTATTTCAAAGGCGAGGGGGTTCGTCACGTAATTATGGCGGGTCAGGTAAGTCCTAAGAATCTTTTTGATGACAAGGTTGAAATGGATGATGAGTTTCGCGGGATTTTTGCGGCCCTGCAAGACCGCAAAGCGGACACGATCTTTAAGGCCGTGGCCGAGAGACTTCAGGCCAACGGAATGGAGCTGCTGGATTCGACCCTGCTCCTGCGGGATCATCTGGCCCCTAAAGGCACGCTGACCAAGCGCGCTCCGACAACCGCCGAGCTTGAAGACATTCAATTCGGATTCACCATCGCCAAGCTGATGGGGGGTATCGATATCGGCCAGACTGTCGTTGTTAAAGAAAAGGCCATTGTCGCCATTGAAGCCATGGAGGGTACGGATAAAGCTATTTTCCGTGGGTGTTCGATCGCCCGCAAAGGGGCGGTGGTTGTTAAAACCAGCAAACCCAAGCAGGACGACCGGTTCGATGTGCCAGTCATCGGTCCCAAAACCCTGAAAGTCATGGCCCAATCCAACGGGGGGTGTCTCGCCATTGAGGCCGGAAAAACCCTTATCATTGACCTTGATGAAACCGTCCGGCTTGCCGATAAAGCAGCAATTTGCATCGTCGCCGCTTGATTCTAATATAATGCGTAAGATTGGATTTCCCCGCCGAGAAACTACCCTGCCTTTTGATTGACACTCCAATATATTTTTAATATAATGAATCACTATTTATTATAAATATTAATATTTTAAGGCGGTTACAGTAATGGATCAGGTTGACGACTTAAAAGCATCAAGGCTTGTGAAGCTAGAGCATCTGCGCAAGAAAGGCATCAAGCCTTACGGCGCTAAATTCGAGAACATCGAATCTACCCAGCATGTGCTGGCTGATTTTCAGGAAGGCCGTGCAGTGACTGTGGCCGGACGAATTCTTGCCAACCGCAAGCACGGCAAGGTCTACTTTCTGGATATCATCGACCAGACAGGCAAACTTCAGTTGTTCGTTAAAGCGGACAATATCACTCCCGAACTTTTCGAATTGATCGGAGACTTGGACATCGGCGACATCATCGGTGCCAAAGGCGATCTTTTTACCACCAAGACCGGTCAGCAGAGCGTCCGCGTCAATGATGTGACGATACTTTCCAAATCTCTTTTGTCGCTGCCGGAAAAATGGCACGGACTCAAAGACGTCGAAATCCGTTACCGCCAGCGTTATGTGGACATGATTGCTAATCCGGGCGTGCGCGATGTGTTTATCAAGCGCAGTCAGATTGTTTCCATGATCCGCCGTTTTCTCGATGACCGAAAATTTCTTGAAGTGGAAACTCCCATGCTTCAACCCATGGCGGGCGGCGCGCGCGGCAGACCGTTCAAATCCAAGCACAACGCGTATGACATGGATGTGTTTTTACGCATCGCCCCCGAGCTTTATTTGAAGCGACTTCTTGTCGGCGGTCTGGAACGCGTTTATGAAATGAACCGTAATTTCCGCAACGAAGGCATTTCCACGCGGCACAATCCTGAATTTACGATGCTGGAAGTTTACCAGTCCTACGGCGATGTGACCGACATGATGAATCTTACCGAAGAGATGGTCAGTTCGATCGCCAAGGAAATAACGGGTTCCTATAAAGTCACGTATCTCGGCAAAGAGATCGATTTTACGCCGCCGTGGGAACGACGTTCGTTTGCCAAGGTGGTCAAAGACAAATTTGACATCAATGCCGATGACTCGGCGGAAGTCATGCTGCAAAAGGTCAAAGCCAAACGCCATACGCACGCCAAAGTCGACAAGCTGACGCGTTCTGCCGTCATGAAGATCGTGGAGGAAGCCCTTGATGAGGACGCCACCATGAACCCCGTGTTTTTTGTCGACTATTTTACGTTCCTCTGCCCATTGGCCAAGACCCTTCCCGATAATCCTTGGATTTCCGCGAGGTTTGAATTCTTTATCGCGGGCATGGAAGTGGGAAATGCCTATTCAGAGTTAAACGACCCTATCGAGCAGCGCCAGCGCCTGACGGAAGATCTTGATGATGACGTGGAAACCGGAACGCGCGAGATCGACGAAGATTTCTTATGCGCGCTGGAGCACGGCATGCCGCCGGCCGGCGGGCTCGGAATCGGGATCGACCGCCTTGTCATGCTCCTGACTGATTCTCCGTCGATCAGGGACGTGATCCTGTTTCCGTTACTCAAACCACACGAATCAAAAGAACACGCAGACACAGCGCCCAAGACACCTGACGTAAAATAAGTTTTTTTGGTGCGGGCTGTCTTTGCTATGGGAATTACGTATGAACTACGAATCCTGGATCAGCTACCGGTATTTGATGGCCAAGAAGGACCGCTTTTTGTCCATGATCAACTTTGTCGCCGTCGCCGGCATCGCCATTGGTGTCATGGCCTTGATCGTTGTCATCGGGGTCATGACCGGTTTCGACCGCGATCTGCGCGACAAGATCATCGGCACCAACGCGCACGTTATGGTGGAGCGGGAAACGGGCGTCAAAAATTATCCCGAGGTTCTCGCCAAGCTTGGCAAGGTCAAGGACATCAAAGCGTTGTCGCCGTATATTCACGGCAATGTTTTTCTGGAATCGAACCAGCGCGCCATGAGCCTTGTGCTGCGCGGGGTCGACCCGGCGCATGAGCCCAAGATCACCAAGATCGATGAATATCTGGCATCTGGAAAAATCGAAACTCTTACACCGGACCAGGTGGTCGTTGGAAGTCAGCTGGCCAGTTATTACGGTTTTCGGGTGGGAGATGAAATTACCGTTATCGCGCCGGCGTCTGGTGTGGCGGGCGAGGGCTGGCGATATCAGCTTAAGATCGCGGGCATCTTTACGTCGGGAATGTACGATTACGACATGAACCTAATACTTGTTCACCTTTCGAAAGCCCAGCAGATTTTCAGTCTGGGTGACGGCGTCGTTAGCGGCATCGGCGTCAAGATCAACGACGTTTACGCCGCCCCGGCTGTCAAAGAAAAGATTTATGAGGTGCTCGGCTACAGTTATCTGGTGCGCACCTGGATCGAGAATAACAGCAATTTTTTTGCCGCGTTGAGGCTTGAGAAATTTGCGATGTTTGTCATTCTCACGCTCATAGTTCTGGTGGCGTCGTTTAACATCATCAGTACGCTGATCGTGACCGTCACCAGCAAAGTCAAAGACATTGGAATTCTAAAATCGATCGGCGTTCCCAAAAGTTCAATCCGCAAGATTTTTACGCTACAAGGAATCTGTCTCGGGATTATGGGAACATTCTGGGGAGTCGTGGGCGGCGCGCTTTTAACTTTTCTGCTTAAGAAATATCAGTTCATCAAATTGCCGCAGGACATTTATTACATTGATCATCTTCCGGTTTTATTGCAGTTGAGCGATGTTCTGGCCATAGTCGGCGCGGCGCTTTTGATCAGTTACCTGGCCACTATTTATCCCGCCGGGAAAGCGGCCAGTCTGGAACCGGTCGAGGCTTTGAGGTATGAGTAAGTTTTGGAACCGGTTTTATGCGGGCGGGAACGTCCTTGAAAAACAGTTCGCGGATTCCCGTTCGAAGGATAATGACAGCACAATGATTATATCGGCGAGAAATATCCATAAAAGATATGAGCAGGGTTCGAATCAGCTGCACATTTTAAGAGGGGTTGACCTTGATATTCATGAGGGTGAGGTCTTGGCGCTCGTAGGGCCGTCGGGGGCCGGAAAATCGACACTGCTTCATATTTTAGGCGGGCTGGACAAGCCCAATGAAGGCGGAGTCGTTCTGGACGGAAAGAATGTCTATACCGCCAACGATGCCGAACGCGCGCGTATGCGCAATCTGCACGTCGGGTTTGTATTTCAGTTTTATCATCTGCTGCCGGAATTTACTGCTTTGGAAAACGTCGCGCTGCCGGCGCTGATCACGAGCGGTACGGGTAAATCCGAGGCCATCAACGAGCGGGCCAGAGAGCTCCTGGAAAAGGTGGGATTGAAAGACCGGGCAACGCACCGACCGCATGAACTCTCCGGCGGCGAACAGCAGCGCGTGGCGATCGCGAGGGCCCTGGTCAACAAACCGAAGATCGTTTTTTGCGATGAACCCACAGGGAACCTTGATTCCAAAAGCGGGGATGCGATCATCGAAATACTTCTCGGATTGAATAAGACCGAACGCCAGACATTGGTTCTCGTCACTCACGATGAAAAGATTGCCGCAAAATCAGGAAGGATCATTCACATCAAAGACGGAAAATTGAACAGTTAGAAAGGCTAGGAAAGTTATGAAGGTTTACATAGACGGCGAATTTTATGAAAAGGAGCAGGCGAAGATTTCCGTGTACGACCACGGATTTCTTTATGGCGACGGCGCGTTTGAAGGTATCCGTTCTTACGGCGGACTGGTTTACAAATTTGAAGAACATTTGGACCGATTACTTGAGAGCCTGCACACGCTCATGATCCGTCTGCCGATGACGCGCAAGGAATTAAGCGACGCCGTCATTAAAACTTTGAAGGTCAATAAACTTAACGACGCGTATATCCGTTTGATCGTCAGCCGCGGCGTGGGCGATCTCGGGCTTGATCCCAGAAAATGCAAGGGGAACGCGAGTGTCGTCATTATCACAGACAAAATTGCCCTTTATCCGGCGGAACTTTATCAGAAAGGCATGGAGATCATCACCGTGCCGACTGTTAAAAATCATCCGGAGGCGCTTAATCCCGAACTCAAGTCGCTCAATTACCTGAACAATATTCTGGCCAAAATCGAAGCTTCCAATGTTGGATATAACGAGGCCATCATGCTCGACCACAACGGTTATGTGACCGAGTGCACCGGCGACAATATTTTTATTCTTAAAGACGGTGTTCTCTCGACGCCGACGAACGGACGTCTGAAAGGGATCACTCGTCAGGCGGTCATTGAACTGGCCCAAGAAAGCAAAATTGAAGTTCAGGAACGTCTTTTTACGCGTCACGAAGTTTTTAACGCGCATGAATGTTTCCTGACCGGCACGGCAGCCGAGATCATTCCTGTGGTCAAATTGGACGGCCGCATGATCGGAGACGGGAAACCGGGCAAAGTGACTTTAAAGCTCATCAAGGCCTTTAAGGAGATGACGCGTAAGGACGGAGTCAAATATAGTGTTTAACGCGATGAGGAGCACAAGAACACAGGTGCACAAGAACACAAATGAACACAAGCAGCGTGTGTTCCTCATGTGCGCTTGTGACATGTGCACATGTGCTCTGCTAAGAGGTTATAAAAATGCAATGTGATATCTGTGCCAAGAAAAAAGCCACGGTCCATCTGACCGAAATCGTCGACCAGCAAATGTCCGAAATGCATTTGTGCGAAGAATGCGCGCGCCAGAAAAGCGTGCAGATGGAGCAGCAGTTCGGTCTGGCGGATCTGCTTGCCGGCCTCGCCGATATGGGCGGCAAGACGGCCGTTTCGAAAGAAACGGGCGCGGCTGCAAAGACAGCGGCGTTAACTTGTACCAAATGCGGTCTGAGCTACGATGACTTTCGTAAATTCGGCCGTCTCGGCTGCGGTCACTGTTACATTTCGTTTAAAGAGCAGCTGGATGCGCTTCTTAAAAAAATCCACGGATCCAATCATCATTTAGGCAAGATGGTGGCCAAAAGCAAGAAGACAGTCTCATCTGCCGCAGCAAAAGGCAAAAAGGACGATTTAACGTCGCTCCGGCAGGATTTGCAGGAAGCTATCCACAGTGAGGATTTTGAGAAGGCAGCCCAGATCCGCGACAAAATCCGCGATATGGAAAAAAAGGAAAAATAGTCATGCGATTGGACGACTTAATCAATCATACCGGCGAGTGGCTTAAAGGATCCGGTCCTTTTGCCCACATCGTTACTTCATCGCGCGTTCGCCTGGCGCGCAACCTTGCGAGCTTTCCTTTTCCCAACAAATCGGGGAAGAAAGAGCTGGAGGAAGTCCTGGCCGTCGTCGATAAAGCTGTCTCACAGATCGATCTTTTGAAAGACTGCGAGAGCTTTCACATCAGCGATATGGACAGTGTCGATAAGCAGTTCTTGGTCGAACGTCATCTGATGAGTCACGACCATGCATCCAACCCCGAAGGCAAGGGACTTGTGATTTCCAAGGAAGAAATCCTCTCCATCATGATCAATGAAGAGGACCATCTGCGCATCCAGGTCATGCAGTCGGGTCTGAATTTAAGTGAAACGTGGAAAATCATCAATGCCATCGATGACGCGCTGGCAGCCAAGGTTGGTTACGCGTTTTATCCGGAATGGGGATTCCTGACCGCCTGCCCGACGAACACGGGGACCGCCATGCGCGGCTCGGTGATGCTTCATCTTCCGGCGCTGGTCATGACCAAACAGATCAACAAAGTGCTGACCGCGATCTCGAAGCTCAGTTTTGCCAGCCGCGGATTTTACGGCGAAGGAACACAGGCGAGCGGAAACTTTTATCAGATTTCCAACCAGGTTTCCCTCGGACACAGCGAAGACGACATTATTCAAAACATCAACGGTCTTATTAAACAAATCATCGAACAGGAAGAGCAGGCGCGACAGGCGCTTCTGTTGCAGAACCGGCCGATGCTGGAGGATAAAATCTGCCGTTCGTACGGATTGCTCAAACATGCCCATATTATTTCGAGCCAGGAGACGACGGAGCTTCTCTCCATGGTCAGGCTCGGTGTCGACATGGGTATTCTCAAAGAAGTCAATTACAAGACGATCAACCAGTTATTCCTGATGATCCAACCCGCTCATCTGCAGAAGATCGAGGGGAAGAAATTAAACGCATTCGAACGGGATACCAAACGCGC